>NZ_JBHFKZ010000017.1:0-82667 GCF_042879375.1 Photorhabdus sp. RM323S | reverse complement strand
TGATATACCCATGTTCTGTGCCGCCAAAATCTGCGCATAATTTATCTGACAGGGATTGGTTTATTTTATCTAGACTAAATAGCTTTTAAAATAGTAGATCACTTTGAGGGAACTCAATCCGGTTTGAGTGATCTGATCAATCTTTTTATGTTTAATCTGACATAACAGTTTGTTCTATCTTTTACTGCTGAATTTAGCCATACCCGGTTTTTGTGGATTGGAGACAAACCTAGGATTTTCGGCTCCGGGTTTCCAGCTTACTTTCATTTTTGCACCAATACTGTTGTAAAACCAATTCAATTGATCAATATTGTTGACAATTATCCATTTTCCTTTGCTAACAATAGCGACAGGAAATTCTCCGGGTTCAGCAACAGCTTTGACAATTCCCCCGCGCTTCTTTATCTCTTCTTTTTCTTTGTCCATCGCAAAAGCGGGATAATTTACTTGAGGGCCATGCCTGATAACATTGTGCTCAATATCTTCAAATGGCCGTTTTTTATCAGATTTAGCGATAAATTCATTGATGCGATTAATAATTTTCTTTTCTTCTGGCGAATCAGATGGAACGGAATGCGGTTGAGTGGTGAAACTAATCATATCATGCATATCATAGTCTCCGGTGAAAGGCAGTGCAGCCCAATTATCTTTTTCTTTCAGAGGGGACAGGCTGGTTTCGAGATCGTCTAAATTGATAGGATAAATTTTTCCATTGACCTGCTCATTTGATAAACCGTGTCCATTACTCATGTAAATACCTAGAAGGTGACCAGTTTCTTTATCCCAATGGCCTACATAGCCTTCAATACCTGCTTCCTGCACCTTCCTTATCACATCTGAAGCTCCATCTTCGGGGTATGCTTTTTTAATTGAACCAGGCTTAATTGTTTTTTCGAGAATATCATGTCCTTTAGCTGCCGCTCCTTTGCTCAAGGCGTTGAGTGTTGGTTCACCTGCTGCCCGAAAACTTACAGCGAATTTACCGACTCTGGAGGCTTCTTCTATTGGTTTCATATGGTCTTTGCAAATAAAGGTTTTCTCAACTTCCTGCCTGGCTTCCCCCCCAAATTTCATCTTTGGAACTTCTGGGAGTGAAAGGTGTTCATTAGAAGAGCCTGATGGTGGCGATATTCTGGCGGTATTTTTAGATCGTTGTTTGGACGTTTTCTGAGAATTAGCATATTTTGGCATTGATAAGCCCTCTGTAACGGTTAAGTCTGTTATATTTAAAATTTATATACTTCTACGGTTATTATCCGGATGACCTGATGTTCCGAGTATGAATATCTAAATAATAAATATTTGTGTGAGTTTGCATAATATATTTAAATTATTGTGTAATGTATGGAGACAGGGCGAGAGTATGAAAGGCTTTATTTTGAACGAATCGCTCAAATAAAACACTTGCCAATGCTTGAATAAGGCCAAATTGAGCGTTTTTTATCCACATGTGGATTTCATTACATACAATTTAAGCTCAAAAAACGTTCGCGCTCTAGCCCTGACCTCTCATCTACACATGTTTTAAGCTAGAATAATCGAACGCTCTAATTTCCTCGTTAAAACCTGTCACTTGTTCAAAAATAAGTTTTGTAATTGAAGAAGGTCCCTGTTCTATTGCCTTGTTCATTAAAACACTATAGGGGCGAAGACTTGCTCTATCGGCGGAAGAATAATTTTTACATGTATAAATCACTTGTCTACCTCGTTTTTCTCGTTTATATCCAAAATTGAGAAGACCTAATATTTCTCTCGCTGTAACTACATGGTAGCCCTCTTCGTGATTCCATAAATTAGCAGGGGCTGCTGTTGACATTAGATGAAAGTCTGCATGTCTATGAATACCACCAAGTACCCAACAATCATTTATTATACCAGACCATTTGTCTATTACCAGCATATTTCCGTGGGAATTTTGGTTCCATAAATTCTCATTTATTCCTTTACCAAGTCCAAGCGGCTTAAGCCATTTTTCTTGCCAAAGATCATTAGCTCGACCAATTAACATTGGCCCATTTGATAAAAGGGCTTTACGATAAACTAGCCAGCAATACTCTGTTAAATCATTAAGATGATTCTTGTTCCTTCGATTGTTAGGGAACTCATTGGAAAGACTTTCATGAACAGTATCCTTATTTTGTTCCCATAAGAATGGATTGTTCTTTTTTTTATAACCTAGTGATTCGAGATCTCGCCTTAATGTTAAAATTTCATATTTTTTCATATTTCATACCAACCATTTATGATAAAAATATTATAGGAAGTTATTTTTTATTGTGTCCACATTCTATTTATTATCTCTGAATTAATGAAGACTGATTTAATCATTCACCAGATTTAAGTTTCATGCCTGTTGATTTCTTGATAGAGCTTCTGGGTTTTCTTGAAGGCGTTATCTAGTGCTGATTTCATCCATACTTTGTTTTCTTCACCAGAGATACTTATTAAATCCGTATAATTAGCGGTGTAGCTTTGCAGTACCTGTTTTCGTTCATCATCTTTTTCCTGCAACGCTTTATAGACGGCCAGGCTTTCATTGACGGAGTGACCACCGTCAAACACCAGGAATGCCAAGGTATTAAGATACCCCTGAGCCGCAGAAAAGGTTGGATCTTTGCTGGCGATATAGTTATTGAGGTGAACCATGATATTGGTTGAACCGGATGTTCCTGTCACCACGGAGTGGTTTTGTGCCAGAGCATTAATTTCAAATTTGGTTTCTTGCTCGGGAGTGAGGATTCGACCTGCTGCGACCTTTCTGCCATACAGAAAGTCATTATATTTATCACCTACAGGTTGATAAGGTAGCGCAGTACCATAATCATTGGTCTGTACTCCAATTAACTTCGCTTCATGGGTCGAACGGGTCTTTTTAATCTCATTCGTATAAAAACGATCTCCTTCTCTCTTCCATGAAGCCATTTCTATTCCCATATCTTGGTTGACTGCCATTTTGACCGCAAGGAAGGGGATTTTAATCACATCAAAACCGTTATCTACTTTAGTCATCATGGTATTGAAGTTGGCAAAAGTCGGTGATCTCAGGAAGGTCGTTAATTCAGGTACTTTGCTAAACCATGGACGAATATCCTTGTTAATATCTTTAGTGAAGGAGTGCATCTTGGCGGCAATACGCTGATCACGCAGTTCATTGTCGGCTGCATCAGGAAACAACGTATGCATAAACTGCTCAAATTCTTGTACCAGGAATTGGCCTATCTGCCTGGAAGTTTTCTGCGCATTTTCTGATGGTGCTTTCACCATTTCATGAGCTAATTCGGAATCAAAACGGCGACCAAAGAGGTTATCAATATATTGCCCGGTGTATTTTTTCTCATTGCTGGCATCAGCTTGTAATTGCAGTGCTAAAGAACGCAGCTCAGGATGCGCTTGTAGTTGAGTTACTGCGTTATCAAAAAACTGCTTGATAGTTTCTTGTGTTGTTTCTTGTTTTTTGAACCTTGTCACTTGCCCTGTGAACCAAAGTTCCTTGGCTCGTTCAATCAAAGACATGAGAATTTCCGCCTCTTCCAGTTCGAGTTTCAGTTCCAGTTGGGTCACAAAAGCGATAATGCTTTCACTTTCGGTTTTGGGCGCTTCTCGTTCTGCCGTCGAATTGGTCTGGGTTAATGCCTTGATTGCCAAATTGGAGAGATGGGCAATTTCATCTTGTGTCATATCTCCTTTCAGACCGATGACACGCCCGAATCCGTCGAATAATACTTGTTGTTCAAACTGTACGGTATCTTGAGGTGTTACTGTGATCCCCAAGATCCCCGCAGACTTGGCGCTTTGCATTTGACGGTGTGCAACCAGCTTATTCATTTCAAGACGCAGATCTTTTACACGTTCACTGCGTTTGGCGAATTCATTCGGGTCATACTGTTGCCAATAAGACAAGGCTTCTTCAAGCTTCAAGACATGCTTTTCATTGGGTTGTTTGACTGTTTTATTGAAGGCGCTACGCACAGTTTTCAGCTCTTGACTGGGCTGATCTAAATTTACCTTGCCAAAGCGTCGCTTGGTGGAATTGATAAACTGTTTATTCCCCTTATTCAGTAAGGATAGTTGCAGTTCTAATGTGTCGTTATCTATCTCTTCATCATCCTCAGTCGAATGCTTCGGATGGGTTAAACGTTTTTTCTCTTTGTTTTTTGAATAGTGAGTATTTTCACTATATTTGTTCATTGGCATAAATAAGATTCCAAAATGGTGCTACATCTTATACCACTCATAATTCTATGTATAACAATGGGTTGAGGAAGGCCATGTGTAGCAGAATTATGAAACGTTATTTATTATCACCTACTAATTTCTTTTGATAAGAGTTATCTTGGGAATAAGTAATTTATAAATTGAAGTATTATAACTAGCCTGTTTTTTTTATCAACTGTCAGTGCGGGATCTTATATTTATTGGTTTCTTGCGTTTTGGGAAAATAAATGATGATGACGGTAAATTGGTGTCACTATCATGGATAGGAATAGATTTTTTTCTTCAAAAATTGTTTTTTCTTCAGGAATGGTGTTCTTTTTCTCTATAGGCGATTGACTTGGATTAAGATTGGCAATCCGTTCGAGCTCTTCTGGATCATTAATTACGCGTGTGATAGCGTGGCCTGGAATTTCTGGTGAAATTAGTACTTCTTTATCGGCAAAGGCGTTTTGAGAAATGCCGCTATTTGCGGTACTAAAGAAGGTATTACTTGGTTTATTCAGATCGAAGATTTTAGTCGTGTCAGGCAGCTTATTCACGTCGATCTCTATTATTGGCGACCAATTTTTTTCTGGTCTTAGCCTTCTTTCTGATACGGGTCCAGCCTGATTCCAACTCCTTACCGTATTCGTACACCATAATTATCACCTATGAGTTTTTAGTGAAAAGTATTCATCTTTGATTTTGTTATATTAGAATTGAATACGGGGGACTTCAACCACATCATCATAACGTTTGCGTTGGTTGATATCGTCGGCCTGAGCGGTAAAACGATTATTTTCATTTACCTTGAGGGCCGGCAATCCAAGATGATGGGTAATACCTGGTAAAAAGTGATCAATACCTTTATGGGATTGCAGATGAGCATTACCATAGATGGCAACGAACTTCTCTCCCGCAGGCAATGGTTGTAAACGCTTAACTGCCACATTATTAGCCGCACCGGCACGATACATCAGGCCATGCTCTCCTTCGGTAGGGCGAGTTGTGCTGTTGTCATCTAGTGCAATGATTTTCATCTGCTTGCTTCTGGCCTGTTCAAACAAATTCGTAGACAAATGTTTGGTCTTAAGTATTGCGGCCAGCTCAGCGGGCATGGGTTCATTCTCACTTGTCAGGAATTTATCTATCAACGGTTGAGCTAAGTCTGAGCGTAAGTGCTCCAGACCAATGACCGTCACGCCATGCGCTTTTAATACATCCATCTGCTCTTCGACAAAACGTAATCCGTTCAGATCTGAGCCATGACTTTCACCGATCAGTAACCCTTGGCGATCTTTAAGTAAAAGAGACAACTGGCTATTCAGATCCACGCTGTTATTCAATTGATGATTAAATTGCGTCAGCGCATCTGAGGAAAATTGCTTATCCCAGGCAGCCACATCCGTGTTACGCGAGCTGTGATATATTGCTTCCATTTGTTCCAATCTGCTTTGTTCCAGTTGGGTCAAATAGGCAGGATTAGCAAACCGGTTAAGTAAAATTATTTCTTGCGATTTAGCAGAACTCGGTTCGGCTTGTTTGGCTGCTTCCTTAAGGAAATAGACCGCCATCTTCACGCTTTCAACTCCTCCGGCCATATCTAGCAGCTCGTTATAGCTGTAGCCAAGATGGACCTGTTTATTCTGTTCATCAAGCCGGGTATGAGTCAGTAACCCTTGACTCTGAGCAATATCCAACCACTTTTTGAAGTCATCAAATTGATCGCCTAGCTCCACGTGGAATTTAGGTTCAAAGGGCAGGTCGTTGGGAATTTTTCCCTGATAGCCTGTTTTAGCCGCAAGATAGGGATCTTCTTTCACCCAGCGTACCATCAGGTCGGTCAGCCTAGGTGTATTACCTTTGGTCTCATCACGGGCAATCTGGTAGATCTGTGATGCCATTGTAGGACGGGTTTCCGCCATTTCCAACAACGGGTTGCGTACTTCCTGCAAAGCATCGGTAAACATCAGATTGCCTAGCTGTGTTTGCATTCTTCTCAGGGCAGTATTACGTTTAGAATCAGGATGTTCCTCAAGATAGCGGGTAGTACGCTGATGCAATTTGAAACCTGCCGTGAATTGCTTATTGCCACTCAGATTATGGAGATGCTTAAGTTCATCCAGAATTCCCTGATAGGAGGGGCCAATCCGTTTGGCAAAGACAGCCGCTTCTTTACGTAAATTATCGCTGGTGATGAGGCCATGGAGTGATGGATTATTCTGATGGCTTTGAGGCAATTCTAGTGCTTGTTCCGATGATTTCTCTTTATCATTGCCTAATTGTATCGACGGTTTTATCGTACTCATATGCCATATTATCACCTGTTAATTCTCGGTAAGAGGTATGTTTGGAAATAAATACTATATGGATTGTCTATTGTCATTTTATTTTTTAAAAATAAAGTTAAGTGTATTTTAATATATACCCGCTTAACTTGAAGATGCAGGATTCATAGCCTGGAAGTTGTCATTAATACGGCACAACAGGTTCTCGGCAAGTTCTGGTAATATTTCCGTAAAAAAGCGATGTATTGCCTGCCCAGGGCGGGATTCCACTTTGTATTTAATTTAATCAAAGATAAGTTGACTACGGAATTCCTCTGACCAAATAGCTCTTCGACGTTTAGCCGCCTGACTGTCTTTTATACTGGTATTCTGTTTAATCACGCTTAATGCAATTCGGTTAAAAAGCGCCATTTGTGCAGCCCCATTAGGATCTTTGAGTGAGATAGCATCTTCTCGAAAAGTGACATCTAATACCCAATGCAGCTCGTTTTCTACCGACCAGTGCCTTCTTATTGCTTTAGCCACGATTTCCGCCTCCAACGGTAGCGAGCTGACATACCCGCGTGAATCACGATGGGGAGGCTGGCCTTTTACGCTTCGTTCACTGACGACTTCAATAACACTTTGTATTGAAGGCCATTGCCGCCCGAAGGACCTCCGGTAATACGGCACGAATTTGCATGACATGCCGAAATTCTGTCCGTCCATGACCGCTATTTTTCTGCGTAAATTCAACCAGCTCATCACTCTCATAATGCGAAGCAAAATACGATTTGACCCATTCATAGAGGGTCTTTTGATTGCCTTTGAGACCCACAATAAAATCACCGCCGCGCTGAGTCATTAACGCAAGGGTTTCTGTCTGGCAATGCAGGGCATCCATAGTGACAATCGCGCCATCAAGCGCCAGTAATTCAATCAATTGTCTGGCAACCGGACCTTCCTGACCCTTGCTTTCGGCTGCCTGATGGTATAGGGCTACACCGGATTCAACATCATAAGCACTGACCACATGCAGGGCTTCAAATAATGTCCCCTTACAGGTTCCTCTCAGGGTTTTTCCATCAATGGCGATAAGACTTTTTCCTGCCCTGACCCGACGCTGGTTGATCCAGGCATAAAAGGCTCCAACCAGTGCATCTTGCTCTATCATTTTGATAATATTAGCAATACAGTGACGACGAGGAATACCGTGAGTAAAATGCGTGTATTGTTTAAGCCACTCGCTCTGTAACTCACCAAATTCCTGAATCGATTTCCAGCCAGAAGCGCCGCATAATACAGCGGAGAAGGCTAAAAAAATCACATCCATTAATTCATGTTTTTTATTGATGTCAGAACGGGGGTCTTCTATCTTGCTGATAAAATTAAAAATACTCATTATTAGGATCGCTTTTTTATGGAAGAAAGAGAGCTTAACGTTTTAATGAGGGAAATGCCTATAAAAAGTCATATTCTGATTTTTATTTAACCAAAATAACCTTATTAAAAATATGAGATCTCACCCTGCACTGCGGCAGAGTTAGTTGGTGGCGACAAGACGACTTCAGCTTACTATTTTCACCGCCTTAGAGTTCTTATCGCTGATTATGTTTTCGGGCTTCTCGAGCTTGACGTCTTTAATGTAACTATGTTCGGATTTACTGAGTTGGGCACTAACATAGGTTTTTCATTTGGGTTCCAGGTCACTTTCAGTTTTGCTCCAACACGTTCGTAAAACTCTTGTAGTTGATGGATATCGTATACGATTGTCCATTCTACTTTTTTGTCGCTGTTTTTAATGGGGTCTTTTTCATTGGTGCCTCTTTTACTGGCGATAGCAACAGGAAATTCTCCAGGTTCAGCAACAGCTTTGACAAGCCCTCCGTTTTTCTTTATCTGCTCTTTTTCTTTGTCCATAGCAAAAGCAATATAATTTACTTGAGGACCATGCCTGATAACATTATGTTCAGTATCTTCAAATGGTCGTTGTTTATCATATTCACAGATATATTTATTAATAAGATTCTTTATTCTCTTTTCGTCTGGTGACTCGGATGGAATTGAATGTGGTTTAGTGGTGAAATTAATCATGTCATGCATATCATAGTCTCCAGTGAAAGGCAGTGCAGCCCAGCTACTTTTTGCTTTTAGAGAAGCCAGGCTTGTTTCAAGATTGTCTAAATTGATGGGATAAATATTTCTTTCTATCTTATCTCTCAAATTCTCTTCTGATAAACTGGGCCTATTTTTCTGGTAAATATCCCTAAGTGATAATCCGTGTCCACTACTCAGGTAAATACCTTCAAGGTGGCCAGTGTCTTTATTCCAGTGACCTACATAGCCTTCTATAGATGCTTTCCGTACTTTTTCTTTCACATCATCGGCTTTACCTTGGTCACGATAAGCTTTTTCGATTGAACCAGGTTTAATAGTTTTTTCAAGAATATCATGTCCTTTAGCTGCGGCACCTTTGCTTAGAGCTTTAAGCGTTGGCTCACCTGCCTGACGAAAACTGACAGCAAAATTACCGACTCTGCATGCTTTTTCAATTCCTTTTATGTGCTCTTTGCAAATAAAATCTTTCTCAACTTCCTGCTTGGCTTCCTCCCCAAATTTCGGCTTTGGAACTTTTGAAAGTGAAAGGTGTTCATTAGAAGAGCCTGATGATGGAGATTTCTTGGCGGTATTTTGAGTACTTGATCTGGACGTTGTTTGAGAATTAGCATGTTTGCACATTGATAAGCCCTCTGTAATGGCTGAATTTGTGAGATTTAGAATTTAATTAACTTAAGTTTGATAATAAATAAAATTCTAACTTTAATTTTTAATTCTTCAATGTTATTATGAAAATTATTGATGTCATATTATATTAAGTAAATGCCTGCTAATTTTAATTAAAAGTATTTCAACAAGAAAAAATATATTAATTGTATTCAATTTCCCCTTGATTGAGGAAATATTTTAATAAACACATCAGTAAAATATGTTTTCATATGAAATTATTAATTAATGGCAGAATGGTGATTCATCATTTTAGTAGAATAAATAATAATTTTATATGCCAATTAATACATCATGGTTTTCTTTGGAAAGAATAATACCTATGCCGTTTATCTCAATAACGGCATCCTGACTATTTTTCCATGCTAAAATAATATCTTTTATTTTCTGTAAATAAATTAAACTAGTGGTGCCGGAAGCTTCAAGAATGACATATTTATTTTTATTTCCTCCATTTTTCTCCATATCGGGTTTGGTTGTCAGATTTACTTTAGCAAGGGAAAGACGTATATCTTCTGTGCCGCCCAAATCTGCACATAATTTATCTGATAGGGCTTGGTTTATTTGTAAGCTATTCAGATTTGGTTTTTGATCAACAGAAGCAGAAATCTGCTTAACCGTTGTTATACTATCTTCTTTCATGCCTTTAAGTTTTATCGGTGCTGTAACTGAATACAATAAAGAAAGGCGTGGACGATTGCCGAGGGATTGCCAAAAGTTACCCAAACTATTTAGATTTTCCTGCGGTGGAATAACTCGGGTGTATGCCCCTGGAATTTTAGGTAATTGCCGGTTGTTAACTAATGCGTTTAAAACGTATGTCATGACTTTCGCAGCTTGATTACCGGGTTGGCTATCAGGGCTGGTACTGTCGCTTGTTGGCTTATTCGGATGCCAGTAGGTAATTAAATAGTTATAATTGATATTGACCCAGCCTGGTAATAATGTGCTAGTGGCAGGATTATAACTCCTAGGTTCGGCAGCGCGTAATTGTAGGTCTTCATGTATATCATAAAGAAATACACTTACTGTAGGTACCGAAGGGATTGAGTTTATTTCTGGTAGATCAAAGCGGATATCAACTTTATGATCATAAATTTTTAAATGTTGTGATAAAATATCTTTTAACGCATTATTAACTTCAACAATGGCATCGTTAGGATTAATGATATTTGTCATGTTAACTCCAATTTTATTAAGTATTTAAAAAAACAGTCGGCCTGTTTTATCTAATTCGAGTATCATTGCCCGTTCTATATGTTTATTTTCAATCTGTTCACTATTATCGTCCGCAGCTAATATTGATGATAATAAGGCAATGTTTCTGATATTAGCACCGGTTAGGTCAGCTCGTTTAGCCAGGTGTACAAAATTAATTTTATCGGATAACTTCAGTTGTTCAGGCCAGATGATTTGCCACATTTTTTTACGCAATGTTTCATCGGGATACGTAAAACGGGTAATGAAGGTAAAACGGCGGTTAAACGCACTGTCCAGATGGCTACGATTATTAGTGGCTAAAATAACCAATCCGGGATAATCCTCCAGCCGTTGTAACAAGTAAGAAACTTCAATATTGGCATGTCTATCTTGAGCATCTTTGGTTTCACTGCGTTTGCCAAATAGGGCATCGGCTTCATCGAAAAACAGCACGCCGGAATCGGCTTCGGCCAGATCGAAAATTCGGGAAATATTTTTCTCGGTTTCACCGATGTATTTATTCACAACGGTAGAAAGATCCACTTTAATCAAATCAACACCAAGATGCCCGGCAATCACTTCGGCGGCCATCGTTTTTCCGGTCCCTGATTCACCATAAAATAGGGCGCTAATGCCGGTACCATAACCTACTTTTTCCTGAAAACCTGAACTTAATATTTGATCACGATAATTAATGGCAGAAATAATTTCTCTTAGGTGTTGAGTTAGTTCTTCTGAAACCATTAAATCATTAAAATTGCGTTTGGGTGTTATGCGCTGGGCTAATTTACCGAAATTTTGTTGGGCACGAAAATTTAATGCCTTCTGCAAATCGATTTCTTTCAATTGGTCTTCCGGTTGCCGGAGTATTTGATATTGACTGGCTTCTTTAAAAATTAACGGTAATGTTTCTGCGGTAAATGAAAAACGTTGGCATAACTGGAGAAGATTAATTTCCCGATCGGCATTATCTGGTAGATTTTCTGTCAGTATCGTTTTTTTCTCTGCCAGCGTGGCTATCGGCATCTCAATTTGCACCATTGGCAGGTGTTGAATCCATGCTAATGAACCTCCCGGTTCTACCAGACAAACAACACGTAATTTTGGTTGATTTAGCAGGGCGGATAATTCGCTCTGCCATATTTTCTTTTCCTCTGCAAGTAAAGAAAAATTGCGGATTAATAAACAGGCATTATGTAGCCGGGCTTCTCGTATTGCGTCTGTTAACAGGCTAGCTATGGTGTTGGTATTCTCTTCGTCCGGTAGACGAGCTAAATCGAGAATTAAGGTATTTATGTCATGAAATGCCATAATATTATTGACTGCTAATTCTCTGGCGCTGTCCTGTTTTCCTTTGAGGATCACCAGCGGGCGTACTTCATCTATTTCATTTAATAATATTTTTTTAAATGAATGATAAAGGGTTTGCGGATACCAAGTTTGTGAGGCAGAAGAATACCAGTAAGCACAGGTTATTAGGGGAGGTAAAATAACCTGTTGGCCGGATAAGAAATGCCAGATAGCACTGTGCGTTAAAAATTGCGTTTGCAGCCAAATGGGTTCCTCATGGTTATTAAGCTGTAACAGATGATCATTGATTAATGGTGTTGGCGGTAGAAAACTATTTTGCAGTAATTGCCACTCACTTTGGCGTTGGCTAAATAATTCAACAGCTAAAGCAAAACTGGGCCATTGTTTTTTACTGTTACCATTCAGAGAAGCAAATAGTGCATGATAACGGTTGTCAAAATGCGGTAATAAGCCTAACAATAAGACATCCTGTTCAAATTCAGTGAGTTCAAAACGTTCGACTAGTAATGATAATGCATCAAGGAAAGGGCTTTCTTCTGTTTTCGGATAGCTAGCAATATCATTCGTTTTAGATAGCCAATGAGGAATGCCTTGTGGTTTTATCAAACGTTGAGTGACTTTATCTTCAGCAAGTAAAAAACTTTCCGGTAATGAATCGTATCTGTCGCTATTTTGGTAATAGTAGTGTTGCAATAGCAGATCGATACGTTCCAGATGAGGATAAATCCAGCGAAGCTCTGCCACCATATGTAGAGATTCACCGGGGTTATTTGTCAGTAGGGAGTCCATATAAACCTTTATTAAATGTTTTGCCAGTCGATCCGTAAAGGGAGATCCAACCAGGGAAGCTTGGCGATATTGAGTGGCCAAGGCCAATCGGCTAACAGCGCATCAAATGGCTGAGGTTGTACCGTGATTTTGATTTCCTGCTCATTGACCAGCAATTCACCCGGTCGTTGTAAAAACAGCTGGCGGGCGTCATTACGGCTTAACTTTTTCCAACTGGGAAGTTGACGAATAATAGCATCTAGCCACTGTTCTGTTATTAACTGCTTTTCTAGTTCGATAGAGAGTGGTTCCGTATTTTCATTGGCCGTTAGCCCACACAGAACGTAATTTAGTGCTTTTCGTTCTGTTTGTATTTCTTCGGTTCCCCAAATTAGATAATCAAGGAGATTAACCGCGCTGAACTGGGCCTGACGATGGATAAATTTTTGCTTTTCAAGTAGTCCAAGTTGATTAAATAATGTGGGTAGTATTGGCCATAGCACTAATATGCCGGCATTATTCACTGCTTGTTTAGGCAATAAAGTGGGTTCAAAACGTGGTCTGTTAATAGTTTGAAGTTGGTGGCGGTTATTTCCTCCTATAACAGGTGTGCCATCCGATGTTGATAATGCTTGCCGATCTTCGTAGATTACCTTTTTATTTGTTGGATATTGATACTTCTGGACATTTGAAATATCAACGTGAGTAATGGTTGATTCTTTACCGGATGCGTTTTTATCTATGTGGTTTGGCATAAAGCATTCCGATAGATATTGGTACTCTGCAACAGACAGGTGCTTTTTGCAAAGTTGTGAAACAGAAACTGTTTGCCAGAGTTGCTTTAGCCAACCATTTAATGAGGTATTGTGGGTTATAGCCTGGCGAAATAGCGTAATAATGGGTTCTGCATTAAGTTCACCTCTATTAAGTTTAAGCGTAATTTGCGAGATGATTTTTGCATCGGGTTTGGGTATTTCCTGTATATTATTTTGCTGTATATATCCCAGTGCATTGAATATCAGTTGTTCGGAGGAGACAAGCTCATCCTGATGTTGTGGCCTGTTTGTTCTTTTAGATAACCGGTGGTTGATGGCGATTAATAAAGTCGGTTGTTTGATAGCTAAAAGCCGTTGTAGACCATGTTCAGATAAACAACTTTTTGCTAATAATAACGCTAATTTGTCTCCTATCCTCATTAATTGATTTGTTAATTTTTTCACCTTGATATCAATGTTTTGATTATTCTCTATTGCCTCTATTGGGTTTTGTTGGGAATGTTTTTGATATAATGAGTGAATGAAATTCGCTGCATCAATTAAATTATTATCGACAAATAAAAGAGAATTATGGGTAATTTTATTTGACATGTATGAATTCAGAATAATTTCTTCCTTATGATTTATCTGATATTGGCTTAATGCCTTACTTAGAGCAGAATTGAGCCTAACAGGGAACAACGAATTAAAATCATGTAGGATTATTTCGCCAAGATTCAGGGTTAGTGTTTCTAAATATATATTTTGATTAATTTCATGTTGGTTAAAGCATGAGTTGATTAGTCTGTTTATATTGGCTTGATTAAGCAGGGAGCCATGCAGTACTTTTCTAGCTACCTGTTGATTATTAGCTGCAATAGTAATGGTAATCCGAGTTAATAGATTTGGTTCTGAAACCATATAAGTATTTCCTTATAATTAATAAAAAATGGACGATTTAAATCTGTTAGTGTAAAATAACATCAAAGTTTCATAATAAAGGCTAATAAATAATAAGGCGGAACTACATCAACACTGTGAGTATGTGGAGGGGATAATGCTGTTGCCTTATGATCATGTCCTTTTCCACCACCCACTTCTGAAGTATGTGGGTGATAATCATTTCCATGTGCACTTGGGTGCCATAGGGAAGAGTCGGCTTTATTATTTATTTGGTGATTTGTTGATCCTATAGCAGTATTACCATATGCAAATCCCTGAGTTTCAAAATAAGGAAGACTATCGATATGACTATGTTTTGGAATTTGTAATTCTGTTAATGTCGTGTCTTGCACAGTAACATCTACTAAAACTTCAGTTGATGTTGTATTTCTGGGGAAGTTTTTTTCATTTTCATTACCGTAGGCTTTATTGCTACTTTGCCCTGTCTCAGAAATGTTTTCACCACACATAATAAAACGGTTTCTTAAATCTGGAACTATAATTCCATTATAAGTATTTCCATCACAAAAAGCCCAGCCTGTGGGAGCACTACTGCCAGAGAACATCACAATCATTCCTCTGGGGAGTACTTTATTGGGATCAATACTGACACCACTCTCATCAACAGTAATACCACCATTAGCCTTAATTTTTACCGCTAATCCACCACTATCATTCAGCTCTAGGGTTGAATTTAGGCCATTGGTTTGATCGGGAGCTTGACCAACTGCCCGGCGACCTATATCAGCAATATCAATTAAGTCGGCAAAATCTGTCTGTAATGGGATACTACCTTCTTTAAATCGGTTTTTTAAATCACCCCCTGATGGGCCATTTGGTTTATCATTGAAATTTTTCATCTTGGATTTTGTATTTAATGAATTATCTTGATTTGTCATTTTTATCACCTTATATAGTATTAAATTACTCTGTTGTAAATATTCTATAAATGTCACCTTGTGATCAAAAAGGAATGATAAAGGATTTTTTTAAGAAGAGGTATTATAATTAATTGCATATTTATCAAAGTATGAACTTAGTGCTTTGATGACGGCTTAATTAAGCAAGGAGCTATGTAACGCTTTTTTTGCTGCCTGTTGGTTATTAGCTTCAATAGTAATGGTAATTCGATTTAATAGATTTGGCCATGAAGTCATGCTAATACTCTCTCTATTATTAATGGATGATTTAAATTTTCAGTTTTTTTGATAAATCTTAAAGTTTCATAATAAAGGCCAGAATATAATATGGCACAGTGACATTATTACTATGGTTGTGTTCCCCGCTGATCAGGTTTATAGAGTGAGAATGGGGATTTCCTTTACCACTAGTAAATGTATATGGGGAAAAAGTCTGTTCATAGAGACCACTCGCTCCTGCGGAGACATAAGTGGTATTATGTCGAAGATAACTTTTACCATTACAAAACTCTGTATAGTAGTAGGCTTCGCCTTGAATATGAGTATGCATTCCATTCTCGTCTTCTGTGAGTGAGTGCCCCTCCGTAGTTCCTGTTATATGCACGGTTTGATTTTCTGATGTGAATGTGAACTTTTTATTGCTTTTATCGCCCAAAAACAAATTTAAAGACTTACCATTAATATCCTGTGTTTTACCTCCCATGATAAATCGATCGATTAAATTTGGTGTATTCTGACTGCCATCACACAGTGCCCAACCTGTAGGAACGCTACTGCCAGAGAACATCACAATCATTCCTCTGGGGAGTACTTTATTGGGATCAAGACCGACACCGTGTGAATCCACAGTGATACCGTTATTTGCTCTAACCTTTACTCCATCAGAGTCTGCGGTTAAGCCACTATTAGCATTAATTTTTACCACTAATCTACCATTATCGTTCAGCTCTAGGGCTGAATTTGGGTCATTGGTTTGATCGGGAGCTTGGCCAACTGCCCGGCGACCTATATCAGCAATGTCAATTAAGTCGGCAAAATCGGTCTGTAATGGGATACTACCTTCTTTAAATCGGTTTTTTAAATCACCTTCTGATGGGCCATTTGGTTTATCATTGACATTTTTCATCTTGGATTCTACATTTAATGAATTATCTTGATTTGTCATTTTTATCACCTTATATAGTATTAAATTGTTCTGTTGTAAATATTTTATAAATATCACTTTTTCTTTTTTCTGAAATGAGTTGATTTTTGCTTTTATCACCTCTAGATTGATGCAGAGAATATTTGATTAATGTGTTTTTGTTATTATCCATAATTAATGGCAGTATTCTCTGGAAATTTTTATTTAGAATAAGTTACATGTAATAATTGATCATAAATGATTATCTCTTTATTCCATTCAGTTCCAGACTCTCCAATCACGCTAATACGCTGCTGTTCGGAAGCAATTCGCATATTACCAATACCTGTTTCAGCGGAAGGTAGACGCCCCAAGGCCAAGGTTTCTAAAATTTTATAGGCTTCATCCCCTAAAGGCGCGTCATTGTTTTGCCAACGTTTATAAGTACTGGCAAAATTTTTAAAGTGCTCCTGTGACAGCCAGTGAATAGTCATTGAAATATGAGCAGGAAATTCAGCTAAAATCTCAGTTTTAATCCAGGATTCCAGTTTGTGAGAGTCAACGCGGTTATTATTAATGAGCTGGTAGTTAATTACAATACTCACTAAAAATGAAAAACGATCAGCCAAAGAATATTCTTCTTTGGAGAAATGCCAGCGATAACGCCATGCTTCTGCTTCTGATGGAAAAACATTTGTTGAATTTTCATTTATCTTAAGTAATATCAGGCCGTTAATGTGATCATATTTAACTACTTGCGCCCTGAGTTCATAATCAGTTTGTTTAATCGGCCCGGATGGTGTCATCACATATTTCAGGGTGATTTCATCATTATCTTTAATTATGGCAGGGAAGGGGCTTTGGGGGCTGGAAGTTATCCACCGTTTACCTTCTCCACTACTTTCATTTAGTTTCTTGGCATAAACCAGTTGATAATTCATATCTTCTAGCCATACCGGGCTGTTTAGCCAGCGCAGTTTATCTTCATCAAATGCACTGTGTATTCTGCTCAGATTGCGTTTTAAATCACTGCTGTTATTAGTGCTAAGAGAGAATGTATCCCCTTTAACCTCAGTGATCATTTGGCCCCGTAATGTGAATTTGCTGTTACTTTCTTCAAAAATAATTAGGTTAATTACCTGACCTTGAAATAACTTGCCGGCAGTACCTTTCTGCTTGATTCTTAACTGATCATTTTCAACCACCAGAGAATCAGGCTTTTGCTCAGTATCGAATTCTGTGTCGGGTTTTTTCGGTAAGAGTTGACGATGTTCAATTAAATAAAAAGGGAGTTTATCCAGCTCTGGGTTTTCTTTGAAACACTCTCCACCCAGACCTAACCGGGCAGCGATGCGTTTCTGGAGTGCCGATACCTTATCGATACGAATATTATTACGCTGATATATGAGTTCGGGTTGCTGAGCTAGATACCCGCGCTGGGTAGAAAGAAAATCTTTATCCGGAGATTTTTTTAGTGTTTCGAATAGAATGGGCAGAGAATCTTTATCCAGAGATTTTTTTAATGTTCTTGGTAGGGTAGATAGAAAATTTTTATCCAGAAATTCTTTTAGTTTTGATTGTTGTGAGTCTGGTAGCAGTAGTGGGCTTGCACACTTAGCCCCAAAATAACTCAACAGATAATCCAGGATAGCGAGTTCTTTAGTGTAATTCTCGTTATTATTATTGATTTGAGCATCATCACCTAACTTTTTAACTAAACTAGGTATTATTTCCTGATGAATATTTTGACCAACAGTATTTTTTTGAAAAGGCCATTGCGTACCATGCACAGTATTCCCTCGTTGTTTAAATGCCAATAGTTTCGGCAATAGGGCAAGCTCGGCGCAGCCATTAGCTAGCATTTGCTCAAAAGGCAACATAAATTGGTGCAATTGTATCTGCTGCGGGGTATCGGTGTTAGTTTGTAATCCATAGCAAGCAGGTAACTTATTACTCACTGGGTAGTAATTTAGAACTTTATGATGTTTTCCCCAGTTCAATAATTCTGGCGGTGTATCAATCAAGGGGGCTGTGATTATTTTTTTCTCTATGTCTTGTTTGGAAGCGACAACTTTAGTTCCACCTTTAGCGGTAATAGTGAGCGCGTTTGTTTCTAAAATAAATGTTAAGGGATCGTCGCCCCATAGCCTGGGATAGTATCCCTGAGCGATTGTCCAAGACCAATTATCTTTCTCCTTTTCTAGGAGTAGTGAAGTAATGGTTGTCTTTTCCTTATTTAAATCTAATGTCAGCCGGGTAATACTTTGTACCCCTTTGATAGCCAGTAACCGATTGATCAGAGGGCTTAGGTTTAAGACTGTAGAGTTTTCATAATTTTTAGTCGGAGGTAACTTTGGTATCCAGCCGTGACGTAAATAAGGCCCATCAAAAATTTCTTCATTACTGTGACCCTGCTCTTTCATTGCCTGTGTGGTATAACGTAATGGCTTTTCAGTCACTATTTGTTCTGCTTTCATATAAACTTGGGCGAAGATGTCAGCGATATCTTTAACATCATTATCAAGCTGAATATTAATCTGCAACGGCAGATCGACGGGTTCCAGCCAAATAATTTTACTGACGTTTTCGCCTAGATTGCGATTGTCTTTCAGGAAAGATTTTAGCTTTTCCGTAGCCAGCTGATTATTATCGGCTTGAGTTTCCCGGCTGGGGAGTAAATAAAGCCAATAATTTCCTCTTAGTGCTAACTGGCTATCTGAGCCGGAGTTTTTAAAGCTGTACTCACGTTTTTCTTTATTATACCAATAGTTATAGCGTTTATCGTCAGGCTCACAAATGAGCTGTACATCGTTAAATAAAAAATAACCATTAACGGTGTCGTCACTGTGTAAGTCCAGTAATGCCCGGTGATAATCCTCTGCGGTAATTGGGCCACAGGTTAGCATTTGTTGTGGGCCAAATTCTTTGGGAAAAATACCATCGCCTGGTGTTTGTTCTCTTTTTTCCGGGGTAAGGAGATTCTTGAGTGGCAACGAGTGGCGGTAGGCTAAATCGGACGCGCCATAACAACAGGCTTCTAATAAAGTGATACCGGGATCATTTTCACTCGTATCACTCCAGCACTGCCCAGATTGTTGTTTAATAACGGCCTTTGCTTGGGCGAGTAAGGTATCAAAGGCAATATCGTCTTTAACGATAGGAAACAGGGTATCTTTATTATTCATTTGTCAACTCCTTGGTTTGAGGAAGTTTCTTTTAGGGACCAAACTAAAATCAGCACTTCATCATGGTCAGCTTCTATACTTTCATCGACAGAATCAGTGAGGTTGCATTTTTTCAAAGTTAAGTTAGTGACCCGTTCAACCAGAGGTGATTGTTGAATCGTGGCTAATAACTGGTAATAGTCAATGCGATTACCTAGCGTTACGCCGATAGTGATATTTTCTCCCCACGGCATGTAGATTCGACTCAGTTCCTGTTGTAATTGATGACGGCCATAATCGGGGTTAACGCCTGAGGTAAACACCAGTTGATAGTTGATCTGCACGTCAACGTAGGTGGGATTCTTAATTTCAATGGTTGTCCAGGGGCTGCTTAATCGATCTAACCATTCGACCATTTCAGTTAATCGGGCTTGGTTCAATTCTGGACGTAGCTTATCATCGTTATCTTTGTAGCGGTTGTCAGGGATTACAATTAATTGCCGCTTTTTCGGGGCTGGGACTTTGGTTAATTCACTGACAGAAGGGTATTTGACATCAAATAAGCTGACAAAATTCTCTTTTAGTAAGGTAACAATATCACTCCAGCTCAACACTCGGTTACGATGGGAAAGTCGGGCAGGAACCCGTGCGAGGAATGCTTGTTCTGTTTCTTTTGGGCGACCGTTCCAGGATGCCCAGGGTTGAGTCACCTCGCTGATTGAGGTTGAAGCGTTGACTAGTTGTTTAATGCTTTTTGCGGTCAATCCGTTGATAAAGTGCTGCTGCTCAATGGTTTCTGCGTTGATTAAAGTGGCGGTTGTAGCGTTATATAATAGGCCATTAATTCTTGGGTAATCCGGAGGTTCAATCTTACTAGTTACCTTTATTGGTATTTGTGCTTTTATCCAGTACCGTGCCTTCGGCATTTGAGGTGCTTGATTTGAAGCATCTGGTGGCAACAGGGTGCGCCAAGCTCCCCGGTCAAGCAGGTTACGGGTTTGGTCGTGAATCAATTTATCCAATGGATTCCAGGTATTTTTCTGATTTAGATAAAACCAAGATAAAGGTAGCTCTTTAAGGCTTTCTAATTGCCAGTATAGGGATAAAGTTTGCCCTGGTAGTACGTCAGTGAATCCCAAATAGAATGCATCATTGGTTAATGACGGTATATTTTCTTCTGTCTCGGTCCAGCCAAAAGGGGTCAGGGGATAAATGGAGTATTGCTCTGTTTTAGCTTTGACACTGAATGTAACCTGCAATGCGCTGATTTTCGGGGTATAGGCTTGATTTTTATCTTTTGGATCTTGCCAATATTGAGAATGCAGAAAGTCCTGTCCGGCCAATTCTATGCGTATTGAAGCGGGCCAATCATTGGGCTTTGGGCTGTCTACAAGAGGGTAATTCATTGCCGGTAAGGTAAATTTTAGGTTTTGTCCTTGTGGTGGATCATTGGGCTGTTTGTCTTGACATGGCGGAGCAAATAGCGGTTGAATATTATTACCCTCATTTAACTTAATTCTTTCCTGAGGTGTGGCTAAATAAGCCTGCACGTTAAATGCACTATTATCGGCAGGTTTAGGGCCATATTTTTCATACCATTTCGAAAAATTCTCTGTAGGCAAGCCAACCCATTGAGGGGTAAGAGTGAGTGTTGCACCTTCAGAACCATACCATTCAGGGGCAACCAGATTAAAACCAGAGCCAAGCACCGGTGATTGACCGAAAGGGAAGCTGGTAGTATTTGTTTGTTCAATACCGCTGTCAGAGGCATAGCGCACATTTTGGTTGCCGTTAATGCTAATTTCAATACCTGTAATCTTAGGCAGAATAGGGCCCTGAGTGGTGCTGAGCTTTAAGACCGGTACATCAAACGTCATATTATCAAGGTTGTCAGGGGGAGTGATAGGAGCATCTTTAGCTGATGAGCAAAGTTCAAGATAATTAATACCATTAACATTTTCTTTTTTTACTAATAATGAAAGCCAATGTTTTCCAGAACTGATTTGAGCAGTAATGCTGTTAGGATTACCCATCCATTCATTTGCTAGAGTTACCTTGATATTACGTTCTCCTTTCGACATAGCAAATAAAGGAGAGGTAATCAGATAACCAGACAGGATTGGGGTATCATTGGGGGTTGGGCTAAAAAGCTTAATACCGTTTTCGGGTAATTTAATATTATCTGAAAGGTTAAGAGGTGTTGCAGATTGCCAGCCATCGTTATCTTTTCGAAACCAGCGCAGGTCGGTCAATTTTCCTTGATTCGCCAGTAAATCTGTATCTGATGCGTACTGTAATGGGTTCCCAGCGCTGTCTTTCCCGGCATCAAACAGGGTTCCTTTAGGGATAAAATATTCTGTGTTGTCCGTCTTTAGGGTAATACTTAAAGCAACGCTATCCGCTTGGGAACTTCTGGGTTTCAGACCCAATAATTCCCGGTAATAAAGATCACGATGCCGTGCCGGGAAGGTATTGAATAATGTTTTGGTTGTTTCTAAGAGTTTTAAAAAGGCCAGTACAAAAGTTTGATGTGCCGGTAAGTGGCCATCTGCTTTATTAACGTTTTGGTAAATATCCGCCAATTTCTCAGGATTATTTTCCTGAATAAAGTAGAAGCTGTCCCAGAGTTGTTTTTTCTCTTGATCGAAAGGTATTTCTTTAGTGTACTCTTGTAGCCAGTTTAAAATATCTAGCGTACTGCTTTCATCAAGTTTAAAATCCGTATCCGGTACGATAGCGGCGAGTTTGTTTTTTAATTCGGTGTGTCCCATATTATACCACCTGTTATTCGAATATATTTCAGATATCTTTTCAGAGAATAGGGCCGTTATTTAACAATGAGCCTTGAAGGATTATTTATCCGGCACTGACAATATATTGGCTGGCAATAAATCGGCCTTTTCCCATACTAGGCGTCGTTATATCTGGACCGGCTGACGGATTATTCGCTGGTTGTGATGGGGTAAAGCGGGCGGTAAATTGTTGCCCGACAACAATTACGGCATCAGTGCTGAGACAAAAGTTTACTTGCTGGCTGGTATCCAATTGAGCAATGGTGACTGTTCCCATACCGGGAATGGGGTGGCTGGGGGTAATATACTGCGCTTGAAGTTGTACCTTTTTTTCATCACCCACAATAGCGATTTTTTTGCCCTGGATTTGCGCATGCCCACTGCCTTTGATGGTTGCCAGCCCTAGGATCGTGACCTGTCGGTTGCCGAATAACGGTTCGAACAGCAGGCTGTCGCCATCGACGATCAGTTGCTTGCTCATGGGCTCACCTTAACTTGACCTTCGTTGATCTCAAGGACCCCTTCAAGTTGTTGACTGATTTCGCTGCCTCTCAGGGAATAGGTCACTTGGATATGCAGGGTATTAGGTGAGTCTGTTCTCTGATTTACCTGAATATCTGTGATTTCTGCTCTGGGTTCATAGCGCAGTACTCGCTCTTCAATACGGGTCTGAATCTCCGCCATCAATTCATCACTGATATTTTCAAACATATAATCATTTAGACCACAGCCGTAGTCTTCACGCATAATTCTTTCCCCAGGTTCAGTGAGAAAGAGGATATTTATACTCTGTTGAACATTTTTTGCACCTTCTGCCATGATTATTCCATTCTGATAAGAGAACTGTGGTGGAAATGCCCAGCCCCGACCATAAATATCGGCTAATATTTTGTCTGTCATTTAAATACCTCATTATTGTGTTAAGTTAATTTTGGAACCTTGAATATTAATTTCCTGTGCATTAGTGATGAAATTCTTAGCCGAGTTAAGTGTGATATCTTTATCTTGTTGCAGGGATACCTTATTTTCTCCGCTATTGAGGGCGAGCGTTTTTTCTTTATTATCGAAGACTAATTCCTGTTGGTTATTCCCCTGTTTGATGACTAACGTTTTCACCGGGTTTTCTTCACTGGGTTCTAACGGGGATTTATTTTTCGGGTTGTGCATAGAACCTAATATCACCGGGAAACGCGGGTCACATTCAAAGAAACCGATAATTACTTCATCCCCTGGTTCTGGATAAAAGCAGAATCCGCTTTCATGGCTGGCGTAAGGTTTACCCAGTCGGGCAAAAAGTACACCTTGGGTTAGGTTTAATGCCGGTATTCTGATTGGAATACGATCCAGCGATTGGCTGTCTTGTTGGTAGTTTTCCACAATCCCGATATGCAATTCTTTTACCTGAGGCACGGCGTGTTCCACGTCTGGTAGTACGCCCAGGGTTAACCGGGTACGCCAACCTTGCCGATGAGTGATTATTTGACTGATGCCGGTGATAATCCCCTGACCATCCATGCCTTGACCAAAACCGTTCAGCTCTAGCACATCACCCGGTTGATAGTGGTCATTGCCTTCCACTTCAACAATGCCGGAGACATTATGGCTTCGCAGGTTATCCATAATACCTTGGGCAAGGTGTTTGGCTTGTTCATCATCCAACGGATGGCTGAAAACCCATTGCCATTCCTGATCGGTCAGTGTTTCGATACTGTCCATTGCCAGCTTTTCACTGCCAATCCCGCTATCTTTTGCCTGAGTTCCCTGAGAAAGCTTTTGTTGGGCAATATCCCAAGCCTGCACACTCACCGTTTTGGGACTGCGTTGGTTATCCCATTGCAGATTCGCTTCAAATAACACAATATCTTGATGACTGCCACGTTGAAGGATCGTATGCACAATTGATTGATTTAGGGTGTTAGGTGTTACCAGCGTAACAGCTTCATTGCCGGGTAGCAGCCAGGTATTGTTGGCGATCAACCGGCTTTTTAAGAATGTCCAGTCATTGCAACGAAATTGCACCATTTGCTCATGTACGGTTTTAAGTTGAGGCGCCTGTTTTATCGTCATTTGTATATCTGCCTGACTGAATAGCTTCTTGATAATTGCCTCATCGCTTTGCTCACTGAAAAGCTGAGAATGAAAGCTATGGGTTAATTTTTGTAGTGGATGTTTTGCCGTCAGGATAATTAGGCTGTCTTGACCCTTGAGTCTAAGTGCCTGCCGAACAATGATCCCCTTAAACAGTACGGTTTTTTGGACTTGCACGGTAATTTCATGATTCGGGCGGCAACTTACCAGTTCCGTCTGCGATTTGGCGTCAAAAATATGACTGGCGTCGCCAACGATACCCAAGGTGATGTTCGCTGAGGGGATGCCATTGATTTGGTAGTTTATTGTTAGATTGATGACAGTAAATTGATTGAGCGTTTTTCCACCTATTTCGATGGCTACCGTAGGTATTTTCATGCATCCCCCTTTGCTTGTAGAGTTTGCCCTGGGGTGAAATCATCAAGATTATCCAGACCGTTTTGCCAGGCGAGGGAAAGGTAATCAATACCGCCTGCGAGAGAGGCTCCGGCACCTAATGCAATTAAGGGCAGGGAGAGCATATCTGTCACGCTGACCGCAGTCACTGGTGGCGATTTTAATTGCTTCTCTGTGGCTTGAATAATAAAGCTTTCGTCTCCCACTAGAGATAAAGTGGCAGTGGCTCGTAGTGGGGTAGCGTCTCGGTCAAACAGGGTGTAATTGATGGTGAGGCCGCTGACCCGGCAAGCGAAATAGCCTTTATTTTCCCAGCGCATTTTACCCCATTTGATTTTAATGAAATGCGGGACGTTAGTGCTGGCATCAACCGCACACAGGGTTTTCAGGGCCGCAAGCTGCGTTTCTATCGGAGTATTGTTACCGGGCATAGCGGTATCAAATAACAGGACCAGTGACAATCCGGCTGGCTGGGATAACACATAGCGGCTGCTTTGGCTGGTATTATTAACGCTTTCATCTTGTTGATAGCGAGTTTGGTAATCAAGCTGGATGTCATTGGGGTTATACATTGCCTGTAAACTGCCCACCGAGACTTTGCTTTCCCGGTCTTTGTAAGCGGTGAGGGTGAGCTTGGGCAGGCTGCGCTCAATTAAGCTCATAATAGCCTCCTGTTTCACGCAATGCGGCTAATACTTCCCGTTTCACGATATCAATCAGCCTGGCATTATCCAGTGCTTCCTGGGCTAAGGTTCGTGGTGATGATTGATCACTCGCGGGATCGTTGACTTTCGCCTGAATAATCAGCTCTTTAATTTCTACAGTCATGCTTTTACTCCTAACCAGCGCATATCCTGATAACGTAGTTCCAGTGAGTTTACCAGCACGGTGTTGCTATTAGCATCAAGGTCGCTGGTGGACCAACGAACGGGGAGGGCGTTACTGACCGTCCAGCTCGCCACGGGTAACGTATTTTCGTTCAGTAGCATGATGACGATATCAGCATACATTGCTTTCTCGCCGCGTAGGACGCGATCAAACACTAAGGTGAGCGGTGTGATCGTCATGACACCACGCTCCAGCACCAGGCTGCCATGCTGGATTTTTTCGGCCAGCCAGACATTTCTGGCGTTTTCCCCGCCCTGGCTGTGTTGGGTAGTTTGCAGCTCACGGCTCAAGCCTGATATCCGTTGAAAGGCGATGTCGAGCGGGCTGGGAATATTGTTAAAAAGAAAGCTGGCGATAAAACGGTGTGACACTGACGGGGTGTATAAATTGAGCATGTTGTGCCCCTGTTTAATTTAATTGGTGGTTCCGGTACGGGTATCAAATGTCAGACTCAGCTCAATAAATTCAGCCGGAATTAACAGGGCCAGTCTGATTTTCATGATCATTTTTCCGGCCAAAATATCTGTTTCACTCATTGATTCATTAATACCCAGTAACACCTCAAATGCTTGATCTTCCTGAGTGCCTCGCAATCCACCTTTTAGCCATAATTGACGTAGCCAGTTGTGGGCCTGACCTTTAAATTTCATCCAGGTGATGGCGTTATTGGGTTCAAAGACAAAGGCTCGGCCAAGTTGGGTCATATGAGTTTCGATATAGGAAACCAGACGGCGGATTTGAATATAGCGCCAGGGAGAACCGGGTGTGTTGTCTAAGGTGCGGCATCCCCAGATTTTAATGCCTTTGCCAGGGAAACTTCGAACCAGATTCAGTGAGGTGCCGTCTCGATTAAAGAGGCTGTCGGCTTCAATATAAGAGCGTACCGGGCTGATCACTTTGGCTAAAGCGATATTGGCAGGAGCTGTCCATACGCCTTTTTGGTGATCATTGCGTTGTATAACAGCGGCGACCGCGGCGGCGGGCGAAAGTACGATATGTTTATCTTTCTCCTGATAAGTGCTTATCAGCCTTGGCCAGTATACGGCACCCCATTGTCGATCACTTGAGGAAAAATCAGCCAGACAATCAGCGGCTAATTCTGGATCGTCCGGGGCATCCAGTAATGCCATGATGCAGCGTCGGCTTTTGCAAAGTTCAAGTATTGATTGCCATGCTTCTTGCCAAAGGGTTTTTTTAGTGTGAGTGATAGCCTTTAATACTAGGTTGCCGAGTGGTTCTATGAAAAAATCAAGTACTGATAACCCAGTTTTTATTCCTTGGGTAATGAGATCATCTTGGTTAAAACGAGTAATATCAGGCGCGATAATTAGCGTGATTTCATGCTCTGCGGAAATCGCTTGTTTTATCCACTCCTGTTGTAGGGCGGTGATCAATAATTGAAAATCGGTTAGCGATTTATCATGACCCAATGACAGTACATAGGCTTGTTGTCCGCCGTTTTCAAAAAAGTGGCGCACTGAATAATAGGTTAATCCTGATTTACCAAAATGTTGGGTAAAGTCAGTCAGGCTGTTTAGTTTAACAGCAGTTTTATTACTTGGGCTTGTTTCGGTATAACCAATAAAAATGGGGACACCGATAAATTCATTGTTTGGCTTCGAGGATATCGAGTTTTCCGTTATTGTGACGCCAGGCTGTATCATTATTGTTTCCTCTTATTCAACACTGGACTGAATGGACGCGGTGTTAAACCGCGCCTCAGTACGATTACTGTGCTACGTTTTGTGAAAACTGAAGAATAATAAATTCAGCAGGACGCACGGCGGCCATACCGACTTTGACGATCATTTTGCCCTGTTTGATATCGTCTTCAGTCATGGTGGTGCCTTTACCGATTTGAACAAAGTAAGCCTGTTCGGCTTTGTTGCCTGCCAGTCCGCCTTGTTGCCAGAGGGCATAGAGATAGTTATCGATAGCCCGATGTACGGCTTTCCAGGTTGGCTGGCTATTCGGTTCAAAGACAGCAAATTGCATTGCCTTCTTGATATCTCGTTCCGCCGCATTAAATAAACGTCGAACTGGGATGTAGCGCCAATTGTCCGTTTTATCTAATGTGCGGGCTCCCCAAATTAGCGTGCCTTTGCTGGTAAAGGCACGGATGGCATTAATACCTTCTTCATTCATGGTACCTTGCTTATCATCTGTGATCGGCTCAGATGGTTTGGCATTATTCAATGCCATATTAGCGGGGGCTTTCCAGACACCACGACTGGCATCGGTTGCTGCATATGCTCCCGCGACTGCGGCGCTTGGGGGTAAGGTAATTTTAGTGGCTCTTAATTTGTCATCGACTGTTTTTTTAGCGGCAGCATATTCCTTTGGAGAAGCAGTTTTCAGCTCGGCTAGGGTTTTAGCTCCGTCATAACCATCTAGCTTAATATCAGCATCCGCAGGTTGGTTATAAGTAAAAGAGGTCTCTAAATTAGGGTAATAGACAGCGGTTTTATCTGGCTGGGTATTTGGTTGTTCTGTCCCGTCTTTACTATCAGCAATCAGGAAGTAACCTACTTTTGCCTGCAATAGCGAATTTACCGCATTGTAGACTTTCTGTTTTAATTCTATATTCTTTTCAGGGCAGACTAGTAAGGTAATCTCCTGTTGTTTTTCAATCAGATCTGGCAGAGTTTTTAATTCTGTTTCTTCAGCGCTTTGATCTGTTTCTACCAACGGCAACAGATAACATACACCGCCACCATTATTAAAATAGTGCTGTATAGCAAAGGCACTGAGAGAAGTGGGTGTGACAGTAGCTTCATAGGTATAGGTTTTTGGGGAACCCTCACCCTTACTTGTAGCTTTCACTGATACGACCGGTACCGGTGAAAGTAAAAACTGCGAAGTAAAATCCAACCAACTGGTAATTCTAATACAGCTCCCTTTTGCTGGCAGGCTGCCGTCTTTTTTGAAAAACTTACCAATAAAAACGGGAATAGCTGTTGGGCTGTTGTTAATTGATAACGATAGAGAGGCGTCTTCTTCAATATAAACGCCCGGTGTGGCATAGGTTGCAGAAGCCATGAGGTTTTCCTTAAATAGGGTAAATAGGCGGTGATCCTGAATCAGTTACCGCCCTATTAAGACTGGGCAACGTTCTGGGTAAATTGCAGAATAATGAATTCAGCGGGACGAACTGCTGCCATGCCCACTTTGACAATCATTTTCCCTTGCTTAATGTCAGTGTCAGACATGGTGATATCTTTACCAATCTGGACAAAGTAAGCTTCTTGCGGTTTATTTCCTGCGAGTGCTCCTTGTTGCCAAAGTTGATAGAGGTAGTTGTCAATGGCTGTTTGTATCCGTTTCCAAGTTGGCTGGCTATTTGGTTCAAAGACGGCAAATTGCATTGCCTTCTTAATATCCCGTTCCGCCGCATTAAATAAGCGACGTACCGGGATATAACGCCAATTGTCCGTTTTATCTAATGTGCGAGCCCCCCAAATTAGCGTGCCTTTGCCGATAAAGTGACGGATGGCATTAATACCGGCTTCATTCATGGTACCTTGCTTATCATCTGTGATCGGCTCAGATGGTTTGGCATTATTCAATGCCACATTAGCGGGGGCTTTCCAGACACCACGACTGGCATCGGTTGCTGCATATGCTCCCGCGACTGCGGCGCTTGGGGGTAAGGTAATTTTAGTGGCTCTTAATTCGTCATCGACTGTTTTTTTAGCGGCAGCATATTCCTTTGGAGAAGCAGTTTTCAGCTCGGCTAGGGTTTTAGCTCCGTTATAATCATCTAGCTTAATATCAGCATCCGCAGGTTGGTTATAAGTAAAAGAGGTCTCTAAATTAGGGTAATAGACAGCGGTTTTATCTGGCTGGGTACTTGGTTTTTTTGTCCCGTCGTCACTATCAGCAATCAGGAAGTAACCTACTTTTGCCTGCAATAGCGAATTTACCTCATTGTAGACTTTCTGTTTTAATTCTATATCCTTTTCAGGGCAGACTAGTAAGGTAATCTCCTGTTGTTTTTCAATCAGATCTGGCAGAGTTTCTAATTCTGTTTCTACCAACTGCAACAGATAACATACACCGCCACCATTATTAAAATAGTGCTGTATAGCAAAGGCACTGAGAGAAGTGGTTGTGATAGTAGCTTTATAGGTATAGGTTTTTGAGGAACCCTCACCCTTACTTGTAGCTTTCACTGATACGACCGGTACCGGTGAAAGTAAAAACTGCGAAGTAAAATCCAACCAACTGGTAATTCTAATACAGCTCCCTTTTGCTGGCAGGCTGCCGTCTTTTTTGAAAAACTTACCAATAAAAACGGGAATAGCTGTTGGGCTGTTGTTAATTGATAACGATAGAGAGGCGTCTTCTTCAATATAAACGCCGGGATAAGTTGTGGTTGTTGGCATATATTGCCTCCAATTATTGGGCGGTATTTTGCGTAAATGTTTTAAGCTGCCTGAATGGTTACCCGATCCGCGGTAAGTTTTATTTCTTGAACCGCAATATCATTGCTGGTGGCATCAAAAGAAGGGGAGGTTAATGACGTTGGGAACGCATTTGCTACGCTCCAGGTCATTAAAATTTCGGTACCGGCTTCATTGGTTAGGTTAATTGCAACATCTTTTTTCTCAACCTGATTAAGCTGAATGGAATTAAGCCAGTCAAAAAGTTTAGTATCCCCAGGGAATACGCCTTTACGTAGCGTAATATTGATTAACTGACGTTGGCCCGGCATTTTATAGTAATTACCGGTCCCATCTTTATACTCTATTACATCATACGTAATATCGAGCCCCGAAACGCTGTTGAAAGGGATTTGTTCATCACCAACGGAGACAACAAATCGATAAGTAGGAATCGGATAGTCAACAGCGATTTGATCAGTAGTTGTAGCCATAATTATTTCCTTTATTTTTCATTTAGATTGCGAATTAAAAGCAATTATTGCTTTGTTTTTATTAGTGCAGTAGCTATAGACAATAGCTACCGCACTAACCTGGTTTTTCTTGGTTACTCTTTATATAGAAACGTTACTCGGTGAGTTTGAGATCACATTGATGATCACGTTGGATTATAGTCAACTTAAATCAATTTCAAATACCAATTATTAATAATTAGAATTATCAATCAATAAAATAATAACAATGTAAATTATTTTACAATCACATGGTTATATTTTTCTATAAAAGAATGAATAAATAGTGTGTTATAAATTTTGATATATAAATGATGTCTGACTTCGGCAAAGCGATTTATTAACAGCGGGTTATGTCTATTTCTTTTCGCAGGTTTAATATGTCAGATTATTAGGTTTTAATAGTAGATGGTGGGGATTGATGTCGTTATTTATAGTTTTCCTATAATGACAAATATTTTTTGTGGTGATTCTAATAGAGATAGCCTGGATTTGTTTCCTTTACTTATTTCTATATTACTATCTATTATTACCAGGCTATGATTCATATCGTTTGGTTTTTATGGATAAAGTGACTTCTGGTTTTAATAACCTAATTAATCTGTCTAAAGGAATATGGGCTCTATAAAGTGAGCGATCGTATCTCTATCAAGTGCGTGGTTATGACTTGGCCAATTTAAGGGCGATCGAGCTAAGTTTAATGAGTTCCTTGGTATACTGGATAATTTTCCATTCTGGTTCAACATGGTGACACCCCGTGCAGAACAGAATATGATGTAATTTCTGGCTTCTGATAGCTGATTTTTTTAATACAAACTACAGCTTAATTGCTGTAGTTTGATTCAACATCGTTTTATGAGGAAAGTCAGACAGAGGGACGCGCGACGATATTACGTGTTTCCATTCTTACCTCTTCAATACGGACATTGATAATGTCGTTTAATTGGTAAGCAGCTTCACCTTTGATAATCACTGTGCCGGTCTCTTGACTACATTGCAGTTCATCACGCACAGCGTGCAGGAATGGTGCCGGTATAAAGGCGACCGCGCCATTATCTACCAGACGGACACGCAAACCTCCGCGGGTAATATCGATGATCTCTGCGGTAAATTGTTGCTCGGTTCCAGCATGAGGTTGCAGGAAGCGCGCATACAGCCAATCACCCACATCGCGTTCAGCCATACGGTTCAGGCGGCGACGTTCAGACAGTTGCAAGCAGGTTTCTTCTGCTGGTTTTTCTGCATCCGTTTTTTGAATAATTGCTTTCAGTAAGCGATGGTTAACCATATCGCTGTATTTACGGATTGGTGATGTCCAGGTGGCGTAAGCATCAAAACCAAGGCCAAAATGGGGACCAGGTTCAGATTTAATTTCTGCAAAAGTCTGGAAACGGCGAATACGGCTATCAAGGAATTGTGTTGGTTGCTTATCCAATTCACGGCGTAATTTGCAGAAGCCATCCAATGTCAGTAACTCTTCTGCATTTTCTTCAATACCGTTTTCTTTCAGTAATTCAACTACTTGATCAATCTGGAGTGGCTCAAAACCGGTATGGACATTGTAGACACCAAAGCCTAACTTATCGCGCAGTATTTTTGCCGCGCACAGGTTAGAAGTGATCATAGCTTCTTCGACAATACGGTTTGATGCACGGCGTTGTTCTACGGCGATATCCAGCACATAACCATTTTCATCAAGAACAAAGCGGTAGTCAGGGCGATCTTTGAAAATAAGGGCATGTTGATGACGCCATTGGTTACGGCGTTCGCTCATTTCTTTCAAAAGATTGATTTGAGTTGTAATGGATTCAGAAGCAGGTTTCCAGGTACCTTTTCCTTCCAGCCAGTCAGAAACTTCGTCATAAACCAGCTTCGCTTTTGATTCAACCCAAGTAGAGAAAAACGCGATATCGTCACCAAGCTGACCATCTTCAAGGATAGACACCTGACAAACCAATGCGGGGCGACGCTCATTAGGACGCAGAGAACATAAGTTTTCTGACAGGTCGCGTGGCAACATGGGGATATTGAAACCCGGCAGGTAGTTAGTGAAAGCACGTTGATGAGCAATCTTGTCCAGTTCGCTGTCAGCCGCGATATAAGCTGTTGGATCAGCAATGGCTATGCTGAGTTTCAGGCTGCCGTCATCTTGTTTGGCGACATGCAAAGCGTCATCCATATCTTCTGTGGTCGCACTGTCAATAGTGACAAAATCCAGAGAAGTTAAGTCCATCCGCTCAAGATCGCCATCATTCAGTTGGCAATCGGCAGTCATCTCTGGCGCATTACGTTCCAGATTATGGCGGGTCAGTGTTACCCACCAAGGCGCATAGTGATTGTCGCCTTCGGTGATATAGCCGGTAATTTCTGCATGAAAGCCACGGCTTCCTTTCAGGGGATGATGGCGCATTTCAGCGACGGCCCAATCACCGTTCTGAAACGGATGAGTGACTTGATTGGCCGGGCGGCAAGGGATGGCGTCTTTTAGCAGAGGGTGATCAGGAACGATCCATAGACGATTGTCATTTTCTTTTTTCTGGATACGGCCAACGAAGCGATTTAGAAATGGTTCGACCAATGTTTCTGGTTCGGCGATCTCTCTTTCTTTATCAGTATGAATAGCGGCGGTAACCCGATCGCCATGCATCACTTTTTTCATTTGTGGAGGCGGAATGAAATAGCTTTTTTGCCCATCGACTTCCAGAAATCCGAAACCTTTTTCTGTGCCTTTTACGAGGCCCTCTACGCGGAGTGTCTGGGAATGAAGTTGCTGTTTTAGCTGTGCAAGCAGCGGATTGTTTTGAAACATAATATCCGGAGAAAGTTGAAGGTTATTATCAGATAGTTTTGGAATAACATTTTTACGCGAATCAGCGGTGTCGAGCAAGCAACATCTGCAAAATAGCATAAAACAGTATGGATTTTGCAATGAAAATTATAATAGTTACTTAGGGTAAACTTTTTCTTTAAACTTAAAAGCAATATAACGTAGTCAAAGATGAAAATCGCATCTGCAAAATTAATCAACTGGCAGTCTGAATTTTTTACAATCTGGTATTCAGAAGGACTACCATTATTGTGGTAATAGAGCGCGATTTTTCGTTGGAGTGGCTTATGAACAAAGTAAATTCAAACAATTCGTCTCACCGCAACGGACCTTGGCCTTTTACAGCTCTTGTTTACAATCGTATTCGCATAAATCTTCAATAATGCAAGAACCGCAACGAGGTTTACGGGCTATACAGGTATAACGTCCATGTAAAATAAGCCAGTGATGGCAATCGACTTTAAATTCAGCCGGAACGACTTGCAGTAATTTATTTTCGACTTCATTGACATTTTTACCGGGAGCAAAATGAGTACGGTTACACACCCGAAAAATATGTGTATCTACCGCAATGGTCGGCCAGCCAAAAGCGGTGTTTAATACCACATTGGCTGTCTTGCGGCCAACGCCTGGCAGTGCTTCTAACGCAGCACGATCCTCAGGAACTTCACTACCATGTTTTTCCAGCAAGATCCGGCAGGTTTTAATGGTGTTTTCCGCTTTGGTGTTATACAGGCCGATGGTTTTTATATACTCTTTCAGCCCATCTACGCCAAGGTTAAGAATGGCCTGAGGTGTATTGGCAACCGGATAGAGTTTCGCTGTCGCTTTATTAACACTCACATCTGTCGCCTGAGCTGAAAGCAGTACTGAAATAAGCAATTCAAAGGGGGTGGTGAAAACTAATTCAGTTGTTGGTTTTGGGTTGTTATCGCGTAAACGCGTTAAAATTTCGATACGTTTTTGTTTGTTCATATTAAATGGAACTCTCTGGTTCTGGTGACATTGCGACTGCATTGCTCTTTTCTTTTATTGCTCTGGTTTTCATTTTTTCATCAATCAGGTATTTCGCTGCCAGCATTAACCCCAGGCCAATAAAAGCGCCCGGTGGCAAGATAGCCAGCAGGAAAGGGGAATCCATATGAACAATTTCTATCCGTAACACTTTAGCCCAATTGCCCAGCAGCAGATCAGCACCATCAAACAGGGTTCCATTGCCGAGAATTTCTCTCATCGCACCAAGAACAAACAGCGCAAAAGTGGCACCTAACCCCATGGCTAAACCATCAATGGCAGAAGGCATGACCGGATTTTTGGCAGCATAGGCTTCCGCACGACCAATAACAATACAGTTAGTGACAATCAGCGGAATGAAAATTCCCAGTGATTCATACAGGCCAAAAGCGTAGGCGTTAATCAGCATCTGTACGGTACTGACAACCGAAGCGATTATCATGACATAAATCGGGATGCGGATTTCATTGGGAACCCAACGACGCAGGCTGGACACAGCAATGTTGGTGCAGACTAGAACCAGTGTGGTTGCCAGCCCTAAACCAAGCGCATTGGTTGCAGTGGAAGACACCGCCAGCAGTGGACATAATCCCAGCAGTTGTACTAAAGCGGAGTTATTTTTCCACAATCCTTGGGTAAACAAGTTTTTGGTTTCACTCATGATTTTTCTCCACAGGGTTCCAGAGAAGAGAGATGTTCAGGTACGGTTTGTAAATAGAGAGCGGTCCATTTGACGGAGTTTACCACAGCGCGTGGGGTAATCGTGGCACCAGTAAATTGATCAAACTCACCACCATCTTTTTTCACCGCCCAGTGCCGGTTATTATCTGATTTTACGGTTTTCCCTGAGAATACTTTGATCCAGTCTGAAATCCGGGTTTCAATTTTATCGCCCAGGCCAGGAGTTTCATGATGTTCTGTCACCCGCACGCCTAATACTTTTCCTGAGAAATCTGCACCGACCAGTAACTGAATAGCTCCTGAATAGCCATCGGGTGCTGTACTTTCCAACGCTGCCGCCACCGGCTGACCATTTTTGCGGGCCAGATAAAGACGATGAGGTAGTTTGTTTCCCAGAGCATCGGCACTGATCAGATAACATTCGTTTTGCATATCGTTATCATACAAAGCAGGTGGAACAACCTGATCAAGCAGTGATTTATGCTGCAACGCGGCCTGTTCTGCGATGGTACTTTTAGTCAGTGAATTCACAACAGCCGTCAGTCCGGTAGTGATTGCAGCGAAAATAGCCAGCGTGATGCCGTGACGTCGCATTGTTTCTAACATAACGGCTCCTTATTTGTGCCCGTAAGCGCGGGGTTGAGTGTAATGGTCAATCAGTGGCACGGTGATATTCGCCAATAGGACGGCAAATGCTATCGCATCAGGATAACCACCATAAACACGGATGACCCAGACTAGCAAGCCAATCATTGCGCCAAAAACTAAACGGCCTTTGGGAGTTGTGGATGCACTAACCGGATCGGTTGCAATAAAAAATGCGCCCAGCATGGTTGCGCCAGAAAATAGTTGCAATAATGGCGGGGAATAACGGCTGGGATCAATCAGCCAGCTTGTGAGTGAACATAGACCTAATATGACGATAAATGCCACAGGAATTTGCCAGCTTATCACCTTTCTGTTAAGCAGAATAAGCCCGCCAACAAGATAAGCAATGTTGACCCATTGCCAGCCGATGCCTGCCAGAGATCCCTGTAATATTGGCTGACGCAGAACATCATCAATATTGTGAGTCAGTAAACCGGTTTTGAAACTATCCAGTGGTGTGGCCTGGCTTATTCCGTCGAAACCTTGCTGCAACTGTTGTAATGTTGCTCCATCGGGAGTTTGTCCGGTGAAGATTACCATCAAGCTGTCCAGTGGTGTGATGTGTGTTGCCAGCAAATCCATAGGCGGCAACCAACTGGTCATTTGCACTGGGAATGATATCAGTAACACGACATAACCAACCATTGCCGGGTTGAACGGGTTCTGACCAAGACCGCCATACAGGTGTTTGGCAATAATCACTGCAAAAGCTGTTCCCAATACAATCAGCCACCAGGGAGCCAGTGGTGGCAGACTGATTCCCAAAAGTAAGCCTGTCAGCAACGCGGAATTATCCTGCAAACGAGTCATAATCGATTGTTTACGCAGAGATAGAGCAAATGATTCCGCCAGCAGGGCAGTAATAACTGCAAGCAGAATTTGGAATAATGTACCGTAACTAAAAAAGTAAGTTTGTATCGCAATACCGGGTATCGCTGCCAGCACAACCCACAGCATCATGCGGCTGGTGCTTTGCTGATTATGTGTAAAAGGCGAACTTGCGACTTTTAGCTTTTTATTGTCAGTTTGAACGGGCCTGAATTTCATTGATAATAATCACTATTCTGTTGAAATTTTCTGTTGTTCCTGAGCGGCTTTCTTTGCCTTAACTCTGGCAATAGCGGCGGCAACGGCAGCTTTGCGTGGATCTGATTCTTCTGCTGGTGGTGCTTCTGCCTGAATGTCGGTTACTTGCTGTGTTTGAGCGGTTTTCTTGGCTTTAGCACGTGCGATAGCGGCGGCAACGGCAGCTTTGTGCGGATCCGTTTCCTTTGTTGGTGGTGTTTCTGCCTGAATTTCAGTTAATTGCTGTGTTTGAGCGGTTTTCTTGGCTTTGGCACGTGCGATAGCGGCGGCAACGGCAGCTTTACGCGGATCAGTTTCTTCTGTTGGTGGTGTTTCTGCCTGAATTTCAGTTAGTTGCTGTGTTTGAGCTTTCTTGGCTTTAACACGGGCAATGGCAGCTGCGACCGCATCCTGACGAGAATCTTGCTTTTCATCAGCGGTAGATTCTGGTTCTATTGTTTTAAGTGACGGTGTCACTTCTTGGCTTTGAGTGGCTTTCTTCGCTTTAGCTCTGGCAATTGCGGCTGCCAATGCGGCTTTGCGAGGATCTTCTGAACCTGTTGGTTCAGGTGTAACAGTATTGGTATTTTCAGTAGCTTGTTTTTCCGCCTGACGAGCACGAAGCTGCTCTTTTCTTGCCTGACGGGCGGCGATGATGGCTGAATTGTCTGGCACTTGTCCCGGCTCTATAGAAACAACTTTGCTTGCGTCAGCTTGTTTTTCCTTCACACGGGAGAGCGCGGCTTGTACAGCGCTTTTATCGGTATTATCGATTTGGACAGCGGCTTTTTTATGGCGTTCTTCACGGGCCAGTTTCTCCCGTTCCATACGAGCTTGCTTAGCTTCGAAACGAATTTTGGCTTCGGCTGAACGGAGGTTCTCCTGATCCAAAGCCCGAATTTCAGCTTTCTCCTGGCGGTAATATTGCACCAGCGGAATATTACTCGGGCAGACATAAGCACAGGCACCACATTCAATACAGTCGAACAGATTGTGATCTCTGGCTTTCTCATGCTCTTGTCCACGGCTGAACCAATAGAGTTGTTGTGGCAATAAATTGGCAGGGCAGGCTTCCACACATAACCCACAACGGATACAAGCCTCTTCCGCTGTATTTGAATCCATTTCCTGATGTGATGGCGCCAGAATGCAGTTACTGATTTTAACAACCGGTACATTCAAGTCAGGCAGAGTGAATCCCATCAGAGGGCCACCCATAATCACCATTTGTTCTGATTGTGGTTGAAAACCGGCTAATTGGAGAAGAAATTGTACCGGCGTTCCGAGTCGTGCCCAGAAGTTACCCGGTGAAGCTACTGCTTCGCCGGTAAGGGTGACGATACGTTCAATCAAAGGTTCGCCGTCAATAATGGCTCGTTTGATCGCAACCACAGTCCCGACGTTTTGCATCAGAACACCGATAGTAGAGGAACGTCCACCGGAAGGTACTTCTTTTCCGGTCAAAATTTTGGTCAGTTGTTTCGCACCTCCGGAAGGGTATTTGGTCGGAATAACCCGGACGATAATAGCGTTATCGCCGTTTAGAGCGGTTTTCAGTGCTTTTATTGCTTCTGGTTTATTATCTTCTATACCAATCAGGATCTGCTCTGGTTTAAGCAGATGTTCCAGAATACGAGTGCCTTCAATAAGTTCGTTCGCATGTTCCTGCATTAAGCGGTCATCAGCGGTAATATAAGGCTCGCATTCTGCGGCATTGATGATCAGCGTCTTGATACCATGCCGACTACTTTGCAGTTTGGCTGCGGTAGGAAAGCCCGCGCCACCTAAACCGGCGATCCCTGCCTGATGGATGAGGTTAAGGATCGTGTCTGCATCAAGTGATTGATAATCAGGTGTCTGAATGCGTTTACACCATTGATCTGCACCATCAGGGAGCAAACGAACACACAACTCTTTCAGCCCGGATGGGTGTGCTGTTATGCAGGGTTCAATGGCAATGATGGTACCGGAAGTTGATGCGTGAACCGGGACGGTACGGCCAGTGCCAAACGTCAGAGGTTGGCCTTTAAGCACTTTATCACCGGCTTCAACCAGCAATTCACCTTCGGTACCCAAATGTTGTTGCAGCGGGATGATTAACTCGTCTGGCAGTGGTGCAATGCGCAATGGTGTCTGACTGGATTGTAACTTCATTTCAGGTGGGTGAATACCACCTTCAAAATCCCAGATTTTGTTTTTGTTGAGTAAATTGAACAAATTAAGCATGGTGTTCAACCTCAATGTTTTTAACCGGGATACTGTTAATGGAAGCTGCCTGGGATGGCTGAACAGTGATATTTTTTACCGGAATGGTTTTTAAATCCCACTTCCAGTTCGCAGTAGTTGTTGCTACAGGGATCATCGTAATACAGTCTGTCGGGCAAGGAGCAACGCACAGGTCGCATCCGGTACATAAATCCTCAACAACGGTATGCATGGCGCGGGTTGCACCGACGATAGCGTCTACAGGGCAGGCCTGAATACATTTAGTGCAGCCAATGCAATTCTCTTCATCAACAAATGCGACTTTGCGGACGGGGTTTTTTACGCTTTCATCACCATCCAGTGGTTGTGGATCGACACCAAGCAGCTCTGAGATTTTCAGCATGGCTTGTTCACCACCAGGCGCGCATTTGTTAATCATCTCACCATTATTCGCCACCGCTTCGGCATAAGGGCGGCAGCCAGGATAACCACATTGTCCACACTGGCTTTGAGGCAAAATATCATCAATGTTTTCAACGATAGGATCTTCTTCCACCTGAAAACGACGGGCAGCAAAACCCAGGATTAACCCAAAAATTAACCCTAGTGCACTTAGCGCACCAATAGCAATCCATAACGATATCATCAGAACTTCACCAAACCACTAAAACCCATAAAAGCCAGGGACATTAATCCTGCGGTAATCAGGCCGATAGATGAGCCTTTGAAGGGGGCGGGGACATCGGCAACAGCCAGGCGTTCACGAATAGCGGCAAACAGTACCATTACCAGAGAAAAACCTGCGGCAGCCCCGAATCCATAAATAGCGGATTGCAGAAAATCGTGTGATTGATTGATATTCAGCAGCGCCACACCCAGCACAGCACAGTTAGTCGTAATCAACGGCAGGAAAATACCCAGTAACCGGTATAGCGTCGGGCTGGTTTTACGTACAACGAGTTCTGTGAATTGTACCACAACGGCAATGACAAGAATGAAACTCAGGGTACGCAGATAGATTAAGTCCAATGGTAGTAAAATAAAGGTATTCACCAGCCATGAACATACTGAGGCCAATGTCATCACAAATGTTGTGGCAAATCCCATCCCGATGGCGGTTTCCAGCTTTTTAGAGACGCCCATAAAAGGACATAAGCCAAGAAATTTCACCAGAACGAAATTGTTAACCAATACGGTTCCGACAAATAAAAGAAAGTAGTCAGTCATTGCTGTGCCTGAAATAGAGTCGTTTACTTTTTATAAGATTATAAAAATGCCCTCACCTTACTGTGGGGCAAGCTATTGTTATGATAACAATCAAAGAAAATTGCGGTTATCGATCTTGTGTGAAAGTCATTTTGACCCGCTGAGAATGCTTAATGTAGGGAACAAAAATAGCGGCGGCTAATAATGGCCATGCCAATGCCCGGAGAGCAATTTGATCAGGAATGGGGGAGAAGGCGAACGTTTTTAATGCAATTAATACGGTAACGATAAGCCAGATAATAAAGCATTGAGGGAATCTTTTTGACCGGCGGAAAAGCAGTTTTAATACCCATAGAGTGAAACACCACATTACCGTTGTAATGGCAACGGAAAGAAACCACATTAAAGTAAAGTGATTATTTCCGAGGCTCAATGAAGGGTTTTGACTGAGAAAAGTCATAATATATAAAGCGAGCATGACACTAGCACTGAGAAAGGTCATGATCAGATAAGCAGCTGGGGCCAGAATCCAGCCATTAATTCTGTGGTAATCATTAGTTTTATACATAAGCTATTCCCAATAAAGCTATGTGAAAAAGAAATAGTAGGCGATTCTGCCGGATTAGTGAATAGATGGGGTCAGAGATAATTTGCGCAACGGTAATCACTGATGATATTTTTTACTGATGTTGAATTGCAGCATATGAATAATAAGTTTGAGGGCCTGTTATGAGTGACCTGTTAAAGGTTGGGTTAGTGGGTTATGGTTATGCCAGTAAAACCTTCCATGCACCATTAATTGCCGGGGCTGCCGGTGTTAGATTGGTTGCCATTTCCAGTAGTAACGCTGAAAAAGTGAAAACAGACTGGCCAAATATTGCGGTCGTATCCCACCCTGAGGATCTTTTCAATGATCCTGAAATTGATTTGATAGTTATTCCTACGCCTAATGACACTCATTACCCTTTGGCGCAGCAGGCGCTGGCAGCCGGTAAACATGTTGTGGTGGATAAACCCTTTACCATTACAGTTGAGCAGGCCGAATCTTTAAAGCAACAGGCAGAACAGGCGGGATTATTACTTTCTGTATTTCATAACCGCCGTTGGGATTCCGGTTTTCTGACGATAAAATCTCTGATTAAAGAAAATCGATTAGGCAAATTGAGATATTTCGAATCTCATTTTGACCGCTATCGTCCGGTTGTACGTCAAAGATGGCGTGAGGCGGCAGGAGAAGGCAGCGGTATTTGGTATGATTTAGGTCCTCATTTACTTGATCAGGCGGTTCAATTGTTTGGTAAACCGCAATCCATTACGGCTGATTTGGGGATGATCCGTCCACAGACCGAAGCGGTGGATTATTTTCATGTATTGCTGAATTATCCGGATATCAAAGTGGTTCTTCACGCAACAACACTGGCGGCGGCTGAGTCTGCGGTTTATACGCTGCATGGTATGGAAGGCAGCTATGTGAAATATGGCCTTGATCCTCAGGAAGAACGATTGAAAGTCGGGGAAAGGCCGCCACATGCTGATTGGGGATATGATATTCGTGATGGAATTGTGACGTTGTCACGTGAAAATGAATTAGTGACTGAATATATCCCGACGTTGCCCGGTAATTATTCTGCTTATTATGCTGCGATCCGTGATGCAATTACGATAGGCAAACCCAATCCGGTAACGGCAAGTGAAGCCATTCAAATCATGAAATTAATTGAAGCGGGTACTGAGTCTGCAAAACAGCAACGTACAGTGGCAGTTTAATCGTAACTTTTATTGATTAGTCCGGCTTGCCGGGCTAACTATTGGCAAAACAAGGAAAATAACTAATGACTTGGTGGCAAAAGTTAAAAATAGATCCTTTTTTGATGATATTAGTGACGGTAGTTGTTATTGCGACATTCTTGCCTTGTGAGGGAGAAATAAAAGTCTGGTTTCAATGGCTGACGAAGGCTGCTATTGCTTTGCTGTTCTTTATGCATGGGGCTAAATTATCCCGGCAAGCCATTATTGCTGGTATGGGGCATTGGCGGCTGCATTTGGTGGTTTTTCTCAGCACCTTTGTCTTATTCCCGATTATCGGATTAGGGTTGAATCTGCTGGTCCCTGAGATCATGACCTCGACAGTTTATTGGGGATTTCTTTACCTTTGCGCTTTACCGGCCACGGTTCAATCCGCTATTGCTTTTACTTCTGTTGCGGGTGGTAATGTTGCTGCGGCTATTTGCAGTGCTTCGGCATCCAGTATTTTGGGGGTGTTTTTATCACCAATATTAGTCGGGTTGATGATCCATACACAAGGTGAAGGCAGCGCTGATACATTGGAAGCAATAAAATCCATTGTGCTTCAATTAATGGTTCCCTTTATTATCGGGCATCTGTCACGGCCATTGATTGCACGTTGGGTGGAGAGACATAAAAAACTGGTTAATATAACAGACCGGTCATCAATTCTTCTGGTGGTTTATGTGGCTTTTAGTGAGGCGGTGGTAGAAGGTATCTGGCATAAGATTGATGGCTATTCGCTATTAATGATTGGGGTTGTTTGCTGTATTTTGCTGGCAGTTGTGCTGATGATTAATACTTATATCGCTCGCTGGTTAGGTTTTAATAAAGAAGACGAAATTACTATTGTCTTTTGTGGTTCGAAAAAGAGCTTGGCTAATGGTGTGCCGATGGCGAATGTTTTGTTCCCGGCTGCGACTGTTGGTGTGATGTTGTTACCGTTGATGATTTTTCATCAGATTCAATTGATGGTCTGCGCGGTATTAGCGCAACGTTATGCGCGGAGGTCAAGACGGAAATAGATGTGTAAATATATTAATTGCAATTAATATATTTACAACAATGTAATATTGGGCTGTGGAGCTTAAAATTGTAAGTTTCTGTTTAAATTTCTCCATTAATCCAATGAATGCAATGTTACACTTTAGATACTTTTCTTAATTTGAACACATTCATAGCCTTAGGACTGCCCTTCGCATACTCCCGCCATCTTTTGCTCTGCAAAGTGCAAAGCATCTTTTAAGTTACATAAAATATCCGCTGACGAGGAGTATAATTCTCGATTAATCTCATAATACATTAACCGATAAAGATATATTTCAATGCCGCGATGACAACAGCAATGTCAACGGCTAATATCAGTTTTTTCATCCAATCTAAATCTGTTTTTATAGTATTAATATCGGTTTTAATGCTTTCGGTAGCCGCTGTCAGATCTGCTTTGGTGGCGGCACTTGTGTTTTGTAGTTCCGCAATAATTTCAACGATTTTTTCAGATTGCTCATCGTTAAAACCCGATGCTTTGAGTGCTTTAACTGCTGTAAGTGAAGCCATTTTTTCATCCTCTAAAACATAAGACAGTCAATTGATTACTTCTAAAGTAAGAATAAGACTATAAGGATACAAATGCAACACGGTAGTAAATGAGATTCACCATCACCTGATGAAAAGAATGCTGGCAGGGTATTCTGTTTAATATTTTAATATTTTAGTTTTTTAGGGTTTGGGTAAAAAACAGCTATAGAGTATTGCTGAGTTGAATCTAGACAAATCTGTGTTGATATGACGTAGGGTTCTAATATGATTTATGCTAAAAATATGACAAATAAGTTGGTTTAAGTTGTACTTAAATAATTCGATATATTTTTTAAGATTTTGAAATGAATAATGAGAAAAGATTTATCGTTTGTACATTCAGTTTGGCACCTGATTTTATTGAGTGTTAAATTACTCCAAGTAAATAATCCTAATCAGGAATGGAAACCCCATTCCTGAACTGTTTATATATTTAACGGTTTGCTGCTTTCACGCGTAATGCCTGTTTTTCTACATCACTGATAAAAGCGGTTTCCAGCCCATTCATTTGAGCCTGACGGATTTGAACGGTAGATAAACCCGCGGCAGGTGCGGCTACTGCATATTCATGGTGGATCTCAATACCTTCAACTGCGGGATCATCCGTATTGATAGAAGCAAGAATACCTTTTTCCAGGAATTGTTTCAGTGGATGGTCCAGTAAAGAATTAACGGTGCTGGTCTGAAGGTTTGAGGTTAAACAGGATTCAATACCGATACGATTTTCAACCAAATAATCCATCAGAGCCGGATCAGTAATCGCTTTTACACCATGACCAATCCGCGTCGCACCTAATTCACGAATAGCCTGCCAAATACTTTCAGCGCCAGCCGCTTCGCCGGCATGGACGGTTATTTGCCAGCCGGCATCACGGGCTTTGGTAAAATGAGACTGGAAAAGATGTCCGGGGAAACCTAACTCATCACCCGCCAGATCCAGTGCGGTAATATGCTGGTGGTGAGCCAGCAGACCAGCCAGCTCCTGAGTACAGGCTTGTTCACCAAACGTTCTGCTCAGAATACCGATAAGACGAATATCGATATCGTTATTTTGACAGGCAGAATGGATACCATCGATAACTGCTTCAACAATGCCTTCAATCGGCAATTGATGCTTCATTGCCATGTAATAAGGGGAGAAACGTAACTCGGCATAATCCAATCCGGCATTGACAGCATCTTCAACATTCTCGATAGCAACACGACGACAGGCATCCAAATCAGCCAGCACCGCCACTCCCCAATCCAATTTTTGCAAAAAGCTGACGAGATCGGGTTCATTGCCAATAATTTGCACGTGGGGGAGCAGTGATTCCAGGTTATTAGCCGGAAGTTGGATATTATGCTGGCGGGCAAGATCTAAAATGGTCGCTGGCCGGATATTTCCATCAAGATGACGGTGTAAATCTGTCAGCGGGAGCTGTATGTCAATCATATTCCAAGTCCTTTTTTATATAAAAAAGCCAGTCAAATTAGTTGACTGGCAATTTAACAAAACGTTTATGGCTGTTTTATTGCGCAGGTTTCACAGTACCTTCTATTTGTACCTTTTTACTGTTGTGAGTGTCGTTTTCTGGCATTATTTGCTCTGGCGTTGCCCCATCATCAGAAGGGTCAGCTAAATGGTATTCAGACATGAACTGATGTAAGGGCATTTTCTTACCGTTCATTTCGACATTACCGTCTGCATAGTTAAACTTAATGCTGATGGCATCTTTATCAACAGTGGTGATTTTAAACAGTTGGCCGAATTGTTCAAACTGTTCTATCTGTTTTGCCGCATCACCCTCAGCTTTCGCTTTATCCATACCATTCATCATCATTGCCTGGGTTGCGAACTCAGTCATCATGGGTTTTGGTAAGGTGACATTCAAAGACATATCCTGAATTAAAGTGCGGATAGCGTCTTCGGTTTTCATTGCAGACAGATTGCTTTTATCTTTTGGTAAGTTTTTCAAGCTGACTTTGTAACTGATGCTGCTTTCACCTTTGGCATTTTTCCAGGTCAGTGGCTCGATACCAAATTGTGGATTGTTTTTCAGCAGGATAGGAAAGTTAGAAAAAACGGCGTCAATAATGGCCGCGTTTGTAGCATCGGAAGAAAGATCACCAGACGCGAGGGATTTAGCTGTGGCATCATTGTACGCTTGGGTAAATTTACGGACAGATTCACCATCCAAACGATCCGCAGTAATAGCAAATTTCCCTGAACCGAAATCGGTATTTTTCAGTTTGAGGCTATCTAAGCTATAAGTGACTTTCCCTTTCAGGTTAGTTTCGTCTTCACCGATGTTTGAATTTATCTTAACACCGGAAAGAACCATATCTTCATTGCCGATCCCTTTCAGGCTGATTTCCTGAATGTTGATGTTTTGATCACCAACATAGATATCAAATTTGCCTTTTTTGTTGGATAGGTTTACATCAACACCTTTAACAACGAAATTTTCATTGTTTTTATTGATAGTCAGTTGGTCACTCTTTATTGCCAGTGATATCTCTTTCAGATCACGGCTGAGATCTGAAGTCAATTTAGCACCGGAAAAATTGAATTTAGCCCCATTTTGTTCAAAATCGACGGGGATGATATCCACATCGGAAATAACAGAACCGCTATAACTAACACGGGAATCAGCAGCGAACAGGGATTTTCCCTTAGTCATTTCGAATAGTGGTTTTAGTGCTTCGTTATTTTCCAGTTCGGAATGAACGGAAGCCATGCTGGGAATAAGTGTCAATTTCTTCACTTGTGCTAGCGGGAAAGGGCCGTGATCAATCACAGACTTAATTGAAATCTCTTCACCCGGCTTGATTTCTGCGTTTTTAACGCCATCTTTAACCGTCAGGACAAGCTGCACATCAGAACTGAATATCCCGCGATGGAAATCTTTACTCTGTAGTACCAGACCCGTTTCAGGGAATGCTTTTTCCAATTCAGCATTTGCGTGGGAAACTGATTGGCCGATACGTTGTTCGATTTGCTTACCTGTATACCATGAAGCCCCAGTCCAGGCTGCACCTAAGGCAACAATGACACCTACTGCCACTAACGATTTTTTCATAATGAAAATCCATCCTTTCAGTACATATTTCGCAGGTAATATGTACTCTCTTGTATAAAAATGGCCGTTAACACCACTTGGAATTTACGTCGCGTTTAACAGCCTATGAATTAAATTTTAAACCCAGATCCGCATTATTGATTAAAAACCCGGGCGGTAAAACCATTACCGTGAATAATCACAGCTTTTTCTGCCGCAGAGATAAATACTGACTCACCTGGGAAAATGTTTAATTGGTGTTCTCCAGATTGTATAACTGTTTGACCTTCAATACAAAAAACAATCGATGCTGAATCATTTTCAAGAATAATTGGCTGTTCTGATAAAGAATAAACAGAAAATGTGAAATCATTGATAGGAATAGGGAAGTTTTGCACTGTTTTTTGCTGTTTTGGCAGGGTTAATAATGTGTTTATTGGTTTTGATACAAAATCAAGGTTTGCCATTAACTCAGGAATATCCATATGTTTATTGGTCAAACCCGCTCGCAGGACATTATCTGAATTTGCCATAACTTCAAGGGCAACACCTTCCAGATAAGCGTGAGGCGTACGGGCACATAAAAACATCGCCTGGCCGGGTTCAAGTTCAATAACATTGAGTAAAAGTGGGATAAACAGGCCATTGTCGTCAGGATAAAACGCCGTCATTTTTTTAATGGTATCCCACGGTTCGCCAATACGGCTGTTTAATGCTGATTTTAATACACCCAGCGCCAACTGTTTTTGTTTACCTTTCATATGGAGTAATTGGGAAAATAAAAAAGCCAGATTCTGTTCGTCTGGTTTCTGAATGAAAAACTGAATCTTGGGATGCGCGGCGGTAACAACTGCCAATAACTGTGCAATTTCGTTTAATGGACGGAACCCATTCATGGCCCGAAAAGGCGTCAGGGCATAAACCAATTCGGGCTTATGGTTATCATCTTTGTAATTTCTTTCAGGTGAGTTCAGTGGAATACCGGCGGTGTTCTCTTTGGTAAAACCTTCTTCGGCGGATGTTTTATCAGGATGAACCTGAATAGAGAGAGGTTGAGCTGCGCACAATACTTTAAATAAGAACGGTAAACGGTGAAATCTGTCCGAAACCTTTTTCCCCAGATATTTTTCCGGATCACTGGCGATTAATTCATTTAAAGCAACTGGTTTGCCAGTTTCAGGATCTGCCACAATCGAACTGCTTTTAGGATGGGCACCCATCCATAATTCAGCCATTGGCAAATCATCTGGGTTTTCAACACCATAAATATGAGTCAGGGCGGTTTTACTCCCCCATGAATAGTGTTGGATTTGATTTATCATCTTCAACATGGTCGTTGCTCTCTTTTTAAAAAATCAATCTATTTCCTTCAGGCCACAATACAATAAACACGACTTGGTCGGCATAATCAGGAACTAATATGTGGCATGATAATGGAATGCCAATCAGTTTATCTGCAAAGGCTGGTTATGCATATTCGATTATTCTGTGTGTTAAGGAGATAGTAATAATGGCAGCCACTCGCATTGAAAAAGACTCAATGGGGCCTATCGAAGTACCTGCTGACCAATTATGGGGAGCGCAAACTCAACGTTCACTGGAGCATTTCCGCATTTCGCAGGAGAAAATGCCTGTTGCATTGATCCATGCTCTTGCGTTGACCAAACAGGCTGCGGCCAGTGTGAATATGGATTTGGCTCTTCTGCCGAAAGAACGTAGTGACGCAATTATCGCTGCCGCGAAAGAAGTGCTGGAAGGTAAACATCCGACAGAATTTCCTCTTGCTATCTGGCAGACCGGTTCCGGAACACAAAGTAACATGAACATGAACGAAGTGTTGGCGAACCGTGGTAGCGAGATCCTTGGCGGGGTACGGGGCAGTGAACGCCTTATCCATCCTAATGATGATGTGAACAAGAGCCAGAGTTCGAACGACGTTTTCCCAACAGCAATGCATGTTGCCGCCGTTATCGCGCTGCGTGAGCACCTTATCCCTGAGCTGAAAGTATTACAAAAAACATTGGCTGATAAAGCCGAAGCTTATAAGGATATTGTCAAAATTGGCCGTACTCACCTGCAAGACGCGACGCCATTGACCCTGGGTCAGGAAATTTCGGGTTGGGTGGCCATGTTGACGCATAACCTGAAGCACATCGAAGACAGTATTCCACATGTTTGTGAACTGGCATTGGGCGGAACGGCTGTTGGTACTGGTCTGAATACCCATCCTGAATACGCTGTGCGTGTTGCTAAAAAGCTGGCTGAATTGACCAGTCATCCATTTGTTACCGCACCCAATAAATTTGAAGCGCTGGCTACCTGTGATGCTCTGGTTCATTCTCACGGTGCATTGAAAGGTCTAGCTGCATCCATGATGAAAATTGCTAACGATGTTCGTTGGCTGGCTTCTGGTCCTCGCTGTGGTATCGGTGAAATTTCAATTCCTGAAAACGAACCCGGCAGTTCAATCATGCCAGGCAAAGTTAACCCGACTCAGTGTGAAGCGGTCACGATGCTTTGCGCCCAGGTCATGGGTAATGATGTGGCTATCAATATGGGTGGTGCTTCTGGCAACTTTGAACTGAACGTGTTCCGTCCGATGGTTATTGATAACTTCCTGCAGTCTGTTCGCCTGCTGGCTGATGGTATGCGCAGCTTCAATGAACATTGTGCTGTCGGTATCGAGCCTAATCGCGATCGTATTACGCAGTTGCTGAATGAATCGTTGATGCTGGTCACGGCGCTGAATACTCATATCGGTTATGACAAAGCCGCGGAAATTGCGAAGAAAGCGCATAAAGAAGGGCTGACTTTGAAACAATCTGCAATGAAACTGAGTTATCTGACAGAAACTGAGTTTGATGAGTGGGTTCGTCCTGAAGATATGGTTGGCAGCTTGAAATAATGACTGTTTAGCTATTTGAACCGGAGCCTTGTGTTCCGGTTTTTGTTTTCGTATAAGCCGGTATAGGATCACGATACAGCATTGATTCAAGCGTGACATATCCTAACCCTCGAACGGGGCGTTTCATCCACTGAGCTGCTTTATCTTTGTCGCCATCCAACCGTTTTCCAAAGTGGGTTGCTTTGTGTTTTATGTGCACTAAATTTCACGATACAAATGCAGTCTTGAAATAACCAATTCCAATGGTTTAACTTTGGGTTTATAGCGATGCACTATTGCATTGGCATCGTAATCAGGCAGTTCGCCGATCTTTGGTAGGATCCCGCCACAGTTAACATAAAACGCAATTAATGGAAGAGGGCAGGCATATTGCACTTGCTTTTGCTGCTCTGCATACCAAACCCGTGCAATAGGTTGTACTTTCACTGGCCGTTTTATTTTTAAAATCACATCCTCCGGCAATTTTTTTATATCGGTAATTTCTTTGGCAACAAATTCTGCCCATTGTTCCCGGGAATAGGGGGAAACAGCACGCCCTGAGTGATAACTTTTCTCCAAACGCGCCAAAATTTGGTTTTTTGTGACTTTATTAATAATGTTTTTATTCGCCCAACCAAAACGCACTGAATCAGGATTGAGAAGGGGAGTGATTGTTCTGTAGGCGTTTAGTGTAATTAATCCATGTAATTGATGATGAACAAACTCAAACCGCTGCTCTTTATTCACACCTGATTGTACCGTGACGATGTGTTCAAGTTCTGCTTTTAACTGATTAATCTCCTCGATCAGATTTAAAGCAGAGTGGTATTGCTGTTGATCTACAGAAAAACATAATACACCCGGCAAGCGAACAGCCGCTTTGCTGCTAATATTTTGATTATTGTGGTGTATAAATAGCCTCTGATAATGGTTTAAACCCAAATTTAATGCTTCATTACCTGAAATTCCATTAACGGTTATTTCTGTTATTGGCTCATGTTCGCTGCCTTTTTTAACATCAGGCAGAACAAACACACGGGCGGCTAATAAAGAATAGCTATGAAGGAGCTCATACAGTTGTCTCAATTTATTTTCTTGTTTTTGAAAACAACGATTCAAATCTTCAATTGATAAGTATTTATTCATATGAATAACAAAATTAGTTACAACATACCTTTGATTATAGAACAAAAAGTGCAAACTTCAAGCTCATCAGTCAAATTTCCAATCGGCTCCAACCACAACTTGCCAGTAAGTCAATTTACTTTATAAATTTAGTGCTACTCCGCCAAAACTGTATGCTATTTGGCGAAAGTAGCACTAAATAGGGAAGATTGTTACCAAGGCTTAGGCAACAATCTCATGCAACATCATAGTCCTAAAAATTCAATATGCTGAATTAACCCATAACCAGATAAAGATTTACCTGCTTCTTCATGCAATGTTAACAATAGAGGCCCTGCCTCTAAATCAACCTCAGTTGTCCGATATACAACCGGCCCGTAGTTTGAACCTGATTTATAAGGTGTTAAAACTCTTTCGGTAAAGAATTTGATATTTTTATCGAAAATAGTGCTGTTTGATTGTTCTAGCTTCATTTGGACTGCTAAATCAAAATTGAATGAATCTGCCATATAGGCATAATACATTCGTAAACGATACCGTCCTGCCGATTTAACCTGTAAGGTAATTTGAGTCGGGCCACGCTCATACGTTTGCGGTTCTGTTGCTGAAAGATAATTATAGCCACCATCTCTAGATGACCAACCACCATTCAAAAATACATCGCCGAGAAAAATATTATTGTAGTTATGATCGATAAATAAATTATCCGTATCACTTGGATCTAAACAGACACGTGAAGATTTTCGTTGTGCACCAAAAGTTAAATGGGATTGAATATTAGTATAGTCACTTGTCCAATATATTATTGAACGCTTTGCCTGTGTCTCCGGTTCTCTAAAATCATCACTGTTATAGTTATTAATAGCAGCAATTATAATATCGTTAAACATAATATCTGCTTGTTCGGCTATTGCTTTGCTGTATTTTTGAAGATCATCAGTTGAATAACCCCATTCCGATCCATTAACCAAGGTATCTCTTAATGTAAAAAAATATAATAAACAGGAAAGGGCACAAATGCTGGATAAGAGCGTAATACTGTTTTTTTTCGCTGTATTAATGCTGAGAATACACAAACGACGCATATCCGCTATCGCAATCTCATTACGAACTACAATTAATTGTCTTGCTTCATCTGTGGGATTTTTTTGATAAGATGAGATGGCATCTTGTAAACTTTCCGCATCTTTTCTTACGGCTTGATACTCTGCTTCTAACCATTCGCTAGTATATTTAATTAATGTATCTTGAATAATTCCAATGACATCGACTTCTTTAGGTTCTGTCAGTTTTTTGTACGTCAGTTTTAATAAAATACTTAATACACTGGATACAACACCTTGTGGAGACACAGAATCTGACTGATTAAAATTTTTCTTTTTAATCATATCTAACGCTTCTAAAGTCAAATGGTGTAATTTAATGTTATTGTCTTGTACATCTATATTATTTTCCAATGATATTGTCATTTTAGTTACCTTATTTGGTTATAAAATACATTCTTGTTTTTAATTATATTACACGACCGTTTGATGAAATGGAATTTCATTTTTTTAATATTCGGTTGGTAAACAAGGATTATTATTTTAATCTTTTGGGATTTAATTCGGTTATGATTTTTATATTAAACTTTATAAAGATATTAATTATAGAATATTCAATATGGTGCATAGTTAGAATGATTATAATCCCGACTGATAGTATTCCTGATATTTTAGTCAGAGCAGAGCATAAACGTAGGTAAAGAAATTTTAGTCAGAAAAAGAGAAGTCATATTCTAAGGTTTACTCCTGAATATTCTGACAAAAACATAAATTTAATTAATAATTGTGATGGTGTTAATAGTGCAATAACATTCCTTATCCTATGCTTAAAGGCATCACCGCGACTTACCAGCAAGTTAATTCACTGTGTCAATGTTGTTTTTGAGGTCGATATTATGAACAATTTAATAATCAAAGAGGACTCTGGGCATTTACGAACAAGCCCAACACAACAGTTAAAAATTAATGAAGCGTTCAGATTGATGAATGCTCGCGATCATCTTTTACCGATTAAAGTAACCAGGTTCTTTCAGCGGAAAATTGACGAGGAAATTACCGCACTTGGCCATACTGAAGGCCCGCTCCATCGGATGGTTTATCCAATGAAAGAGCGTTTATTGGTGCGCGCACCTGGTGAGGTAGCTGATTTTGTCGATGACCGCGAAAATATGCCTGACGATGCTCTTGGCAACATTATCCAGAAGTATCAGAACCGAATGTTATTTATGCCTACCTCAACATGTGCATCACATTGCCAATATTGTTTTCGCCAAGATGTTCTTTCTGAACAACACGAAACTGGAAAGAAAATTTTTGATAAGGCGATATTGGAATTGGATTCCTATCTCAGCACGCATCCTGATGTAGAGGAGGTGATTTTATCTGGAGGTGACCCGATGACACTTCCTACAGAGTTATTAAAAAGCATCTTTTCTACGATAAAATCCCATAAACAAGTGAGATCAATCCGAATCCACACAAAAACAATCAGCTATTCCCCCCAAGTTTTTAAGAGTGATGAGAAGTTAAAACTTCTAGCATCTACCGGGGTACGTCTTGTATTCCATCTGACACACCCGTATGAACTCTGTGACGTCGTTCGAAAGATGATTAAGCGTATTCAGGAAGCGGGGATACCATGCTATAATCAATTTCCTATACTTCGGCAAATAAATGATCATCCAGAAATCTTGAGAAGGCATCTTGAAACACTAGATCGCCTCGGAATTAGAAACCTCTCTGTTTTCATTCCTGATCCAATTAATTTTTCGGTGCCATTTCGCATAAATTTGGCTCGTTTGATGAACATCATTAACGAATTGAACTGGCGTAGCCCATCTTGGATAAATTCCACGCGATTTGTCATGGATACTAAAGTAGGAAAAGTGCGAAGGGAAGATATAACACACTACGACGCTGATTTGGGGACAGCAATTTTTGAACGTGACGGCAAAACGATCCGTTATCCAGATTTTCCTGCAAATCTGGATATACCGGGTGATATCGAAACGATGCTTTGGAAAGATTATGTTAGCGTTAGTTAATGGTTTTATTCTTTGCTTAGGGCTTGTTGTTTCGATTGGCCCTCAAAACATGGAAATTCTCCGGGTCGGTTTGTTGAACGACCGTGTTGGCTTACTCGCTTCGGTTTTCGTGATTTGCGATGTCATCCTGATTATCACAGGTGCGTTGGGTGTTGGAAGTATCATTGCGTTAAACCGGGGAATTACGGTGGCTTTGACGTTACTCACGGTAATGTTCTTGCTATTCCTGACGTTCCAGGCGGGGCGCCGGGCTATGAATGAGGGAGGGGCGGTTATTTCCCTAGGCGGGCAACAAAATACCCGTCCCTTCAACATGGTAAAGCGTGGGCTTGCTCTCTCGTTCCTGAACCCTTTAGCTCTGCTGGAAACTGTTGTCATCCTGGGATCAACGGCAGCGCCTTACCCTGCCAATCATCGGATTTTGTTCGTGGCTGGCGCGCTTACGGCCTCGGCCATGTGGTTCTACGGTCTGGCCTACAGTTCACGCTGGTTCTCAGCCTGTATATCGAAACCCTGGCAGCGTTGCATTATGGAATGTGTTGTCGCTGTCATCCTATTCATTACGGCTTGTTGGCTGATATTACGCACTTTCGATGGTTGAGTTGACAAAAGTTCAGATTTCTCAAACCAAACTAAATTGAATTTCTTAAGTGATCTACTATTTATTTAAATACAATACTTGTTAGAATTAATGTGATTAAGTGCTAAGTTTATAATCACTTCAACGTAACATGATAGATTGTTACTAGAAAACCACACAAACTATTGGAGTAGATAGCTTGGAATTAGATCAAGTAATTACCGCTCTTAAAAAGTCTGACAACAACTGGACTATAGAGCAAACAGGTGAGTGTCTTGTCATCACTAATGAAGATGGTGTTAAGGCGCACCTGGCAATTTGTGGAAAACAAATTACAGTAGAAGTGTTGATGTTTTCTGAAGAACATGTTTCGGATACTGCTGCCTTAAATAAATTCATTTTAGAAACGCATAAGATGATCCCTCTGACCTCTGTTGGCATTACCAAAATAGAGGGGCAATCTTACTATGCCGCTTTTGGCGCTTTGTCTTCGGAATCAAAAGTGGAGAGTGTTGTTATTGAAGTCTCTATGTTGTTCGCTAACATCAATGAACTTCTGGATGCATATTCTGAGTTTCTGAAATAACAGCAATAGGGTAAATATCAATGAGTAGTGTATGGAAGAAGCTTTTCAAAGCAATTAAAGGTACTGTGAATAATGCGGCAGAAACTGTGGCTGACGGGAACGCATTAACCATTCTTGATCAGGAAATTCGTGAAGCCAAAACAGAAATCCGCCGCGCTGATGACAGCCTGATTAGTATTATCGCTAAACGCAAAATGGCAGAGCAAAAGGTCTCAGCCATCAAAACCAGCATCACTGAATATGAAGGGCACGCTCGCTCCGCTGCTAATAAAGGTGACAATGGGCTTGCGCTGGAATGTGCTCAGAAAGTTGCGAATCTGCGTGGTGAACTGGAAACCGGGCAATCACAGCTAGATGCTTTCAAGGCGGCAGAAACTACCCACCGCCGCACGGTGCAAGAAGCTAAAGAAAAAGTGTCTCAGCTTGAGAATCAGGTTGACCTTGTTAAAGCCACTGAACAAGTACAAAAAGCACAGGCTGCAACCCATAACTCTGTTGTCGGCGCGTCTTCAAAAACATCAACTGCTCTTGATTCCCTTGAGCGCATTAAAGCACGCCAGGCCGAGAAAGCGGCTCAGTTTGAGGCTCAACAAGAGTTGCACGATAGCGCGACTTCAAGCGACTTGGACAAAAAGCTTAAAGAGGCTGGCATTACCTCAAATTCCGCGTCCGCAGAAGATGAACTTGCCCGTATTCTTGGCAAATAATCTCTCAGGTTGTTAAATCAAGATCCTGCTCCTTAAGCAGGATCTTCCTCTGTAAATTCAAAGGATATTTCTATGTTTTCCAAAATCGCCAAGGCGTTTAAGAGAGCATTTAACAGCAAGGAAATCATGCCTATTAGTCCGACGGTACCAGAAGTATTGGGTTTGCGTATTGGCGGTGCACTTGAGATAGACCCGCTGATACTAAAACTGATCGAGTCTGACCTTACCATCGAAAACGCGGCCTCAACTCAGCTTATATGCTCAGTCGGTGTTGTCGATCTTGGTGATAATGTGCGTTTGGTTCGCTATTACACCGATGATGAAGGTTATCTCCAGGTACTCCAAGAAGACGAAAATGATGATGGGGTGAAAGAGGTGAGCCTCTGGTACTTCTACGAAACCAAGCCAATCGACGTCCAAACTCAGTGGGATGCGCTGATCCAACGCGGTATCGTCACACCGAGCGGGCAATATGACCTCGACGGTACCCAGTTTTCCCGGTTGTGGGACAACACGAAGCCCGTCGCTGTAACTGAGAAAACCTACCATCAGAATGGGACCATTACTGAAACTGATCAGTTCATCATGGTTTACACTCGCCAGGTTTCAGATAACAGAACAGAAGAGTTGCTGATTGCTGGCGAAGAAAAGATTGTCGGCAATAACTTGGACAGACTGATGGTAAAAAGCACCGGTATTCAACTTAATCAAACAGATTTTAAAGTGGTGGCATAAATGATTACACTAGCAAATGAAGAGCAGGCTTTAGCTCAATTTATTAACAGCATAACCAACTTTGGCTTGTGCTTTGGTCTGGCGCTTGTTTTCTTCATTGTATTCAAATTCATCTATGTCATGGTGACGCCACAGGATGAATGGAAGTTGATCAAGGAGGAAAAGAACACGGCCGCCGCAGTATCGCTAGGCGGCGCTTTGGTGGGTTATACCATTGCAATTGCCAGTGCAGCCAGCAATTCTGTAGGTATGACTGATTTTATGATGTGGGGTGTTGTTGCACTACTGGCACAAATTGCTGGTTTCTTCATCGTTCGTATATTTATGATGCCAAAAATTGTCTCTCGCATTGAAAACAATGAGATCCCTGCCGCTGTAGTTCTGGCCGCAGTTTCAATCTCTGTTGGCCTTCTAAACGCAGCTTGTATGACTTACTAATGATCCCGAGGTTGTATGACGAACTGTATGATGAACGACAATAAAAAGCGCAGAATGCGCAGCACAGGCATCAACATTGGCAGTAAACGTAAATATTGGCGTACTTTCTCACTCACTTCTCTGGCTCTCGGTATTGGTTCGCTAGTGGGCTGTGGTCAATCGACAGATGAATTGTCAATTAAGGTCTACAAGGATCTGGCAGCTTGTCAAAACGATCCACAGAATACAATTACGGCTGAATGTGAAGCCACGTATAAGGCTGCATTGCGTGAAGCAGATCGTACTTCGCAAAAATTCAGGCAAGCAGCAATGTGCAAACTTGAGTACGGCGAGTGTGAAGAAATGCCGGGTAAGCTTGGTTACCGACCAAAGATGGCTGCCTTCATGATGGCTGATGTAAAGCCTGAGTATTTCAAGGAGTACAACATTTCTGACAAGTACCGCAATGTATTCTACCAACCCATATTCACTTCAACATCAAGCTACAGCGATCTGTACGGTGATCTGTTTTTCGCTGATGGCAAGGTAATTGGCTCTTACTCAAATATGGACAATATCCAGTTCGAGATGAGTCAGCGTTATTTGCATCCATTGGCAACTGTCCGTTTGCCACCTAAGCAAGAAATCGCTTCGGGGACAGCAAATGCCTCTTCGGGTATGAACTCGACACTAGGCACTATAGGGTCTGCTTATATAGCATCTGAACTGCTCAAGAACAGAGATAGTGTGTATAGGGAAAGAGTGTATAGAGAACGCTTAAATCGCGAGAGGGAACAGCAATCTGGAAGCTACTACGGTGGCAGTAGCAGCTATTCAACTGGCTCTAAGGACCACTTTAGCCGGTTCCCTGACCACGATAAACCAATCGTAACCACCAAATCTAAAGGGGGTTTTGGCTCAACATCCTCAGCTAAATCAAGTTGGGGCCGTAGCTGGGGCGGTTAATCAGCTGTTTGTCTAGCCTCTTTGTATCAGATTCTTGCATAAAGCCATCAATGCGAAACGTGCGATAATTTTCTTCAAGATTCAGATAAGCAGTATTGAGAAAAGGTTAAAGAATGCTACAGATCCCAACTACGCCACGCCATGATTGGAAAGCGCGGGCAAAAGAATTTGGTTTTGGTTTCCACACGATTGATGATGAACCGTACTGGACGGAAGACCGTTACTATCAGTTTACTCTCAAACAGATTGAGGAACACATCGAAGATCCGACAGGGGAAATCCACCAACTGGGCCTGCAAGCGGTAGCGCGAGTGGTTAGCAGCGATAAGCTGATGACTAAATTTCAAATTCCAGAGGCAATGTGGCCGTTGGTGCGCCAATCCTGGAAACGCCAAGATCCGAGTCTTTATAGCCGACTCGATTTTGCCTACGACGGTAAAAATCCGGCGAAATTATTAGAATTCAATTCAGATACGCCGACCTCGATCTATGAACTTGGCTTTTTTAGCTGGTTGTGGCTGGAAGACAAAGTTGACCGTGGAGAAGTACCACGCTCTGCGGACCAGTTCAACTTATTACAAGAATTACTTGTGAATCGCTTCTATGAGCTTAAATTGTTCCTGCCATTCAACACACTTCACTTTGCATGTTGTAGGGATACAGAAGAAGACCGAGGCACGGTCGAGTACATGGCTGATTGCGCCAAAGATGCCGGCATTCACACAGAATTTGTCTACGTTGAAGATATTGGCCTGAGTGAATGCGGCAAATTTACGGATAACAATAGTAAAATCATCGACTCTATATTCAAGCTATACCCGTGGGAGTTCATGTTTCGCGAAGAATATGCTCAACACCTGGCAACTGCTGGTGTTAACTGGTTTGAGCCAATGTGGAAGTGCATTACCTCGAACAAATCAATCTTACCGTTGCTTTGGGAGATGTTCCCAGGGCATCCGAACCTGCTTGAAGCTTACTTTGCCGATGACCCAAAAGCTAAACGCCTGACCCATTACGTAACAAAACCAATATTTAGCCGTGAAGGCGCAAACATCAGTATTCACAAAGATGGCAAAATAATTGAGAAAGTCGGTGGGCCTTATGGGGAAGAAGGTTACATCGTGCAACAATATGCCCCGTTGCCAAAGTTTGGTGATAACCACGTTCTTATCGGTAGCTGGCTCATCAATGACAGACCTGCGGGTTTATCAGTGAGGGAAGATGTTGACTTAATCACCAAGAATACATCGTTATGTGTGCCCCATATTATTTTAGGCTAATTGCATCCCTTTATCGCAGTTATTGATACAAATAATCCTATCACCATAAAAGGGGTGTGAAGCCCAATGGAATGCGTTGTTATTGAGAATAACTCGATACTTTAGACACCCACATAGGAGTCCTCATTCAATCCGGTACTGGCTAACCCTGAGGAATTCAGAGCCAGCCTAAAAAGGTAATCGACTGCTCTTTCACATTAAGCGTGGGCTTATTCAGGAAAGTCGAGTACATCGACATCCATCGACTGGTGAATGACGCGTGATACGAAGATGTCGTCATCCTGCAAAATGTAGTAGATAGAATGCTTCTTGAATTCGAAGCGGCGCATTCCTGCGCATACCCAATCACATTCCCTGCCAATCCAGGGCGATGTGGTTAGTAGCTCGAAAGTTCTTTTCAGTTCATCGTGATAACGTTTGGCCTGATTTTGACCAAATTGCTGTATTGTGTAACGGGCAATCTGAAATATGTCTTCATCAGCCAGCTCGGAAAACTTATACATTTAAGTCCCTTGCTGCCCTTACAAAAATGTCATCCATACTGTTTTTGCTGGCCGGGGAATTCAGACCTGCCAGCACCATTTCACGGACATTCTGAATACGCTGCTCGCGAACTTCCATCAGGCGTAAAGCATCACGGATAACCTCGGATGTGTTGCCATAACGACCAGATTGGATCATATCACCAACGAATCCATTGAAGTGTTCACCAAGGGTAACACTGGTTACTCGAGCCATAAATCCTCTTCTTATTTATTGTATTACTGAGTAATACAATGATAGCAAAGCACAAGAATGATTGCCAGCGGATTGGCAAATAGGCTATTTTTGCCCATCCCCCGATAAGGTTCAAAGTTGATGAGGAAAAAAATGGGTACTCAGTTAGCGCTAAGATTTTAATACTCTTTTGCCGTGTTCCCTGAGTTCCCCATCTGGCCCTACATACTTATAGAGAGCCTGTCTGCTAATCCCAAGCTCTTCACATAATTCAGATACGCTACAATCTCTACTCTTCATGGAAGCTTGTGCCAGGCGAACCTGAGATTTTGTGAGTTTAAAAGAACGTCCGCCTTCACGTCCTCTTGCTCTGGCCGCTGCCAGCCCTGCTTTTGTTCGTTCACTGATCAACTCCCGTTCAAATTCGGCCAGCGCGGCAAAAATCCCAAAGACCAATTTGCCACTGGCCGTCGTCGTATCAATTTCTGCACCTTGCCCGGTCAGTACCTTAAAGCCGATTTTTCGATCCGCCAGATCATGGATAGTATTCACCAGGTGTTTTAAGCTTCGGCCAAGCCTATCAAGCTTCCATACCATTAACACATCGCCAGCCCTGAGGGCTTTCAAACAGGCATCCAATCCAGGACATTTGTCTGACTTCCCTGATATTTCATCCTGATAAATGTTTTCTTTATTAACACCGGCAGCAAGTAAAGCATCCAGTTGGAGATCCTGCACCTGACTTCCATCAGATTTGGAGACACGGGCATACCCAATTCGCATGAACGACCTATTTTAATTGTTTAAGTTTTTCAATGGATTTGTTTTCTATCAGGATCTTCATTTGACTGACCGCAACGCGATTCAGCTTTTGGAACCTGTCGTTTGCAGAAAGGTCTTGCTCGATAAGTTCAGCATTGAAGCTTTCTAAATTAGATAACACGACAAGCTGTTCCAGTGTGGCATAGTCCCGTATATTGCCTTTTAGTTCCGGGTTCTCTTTACGCCAGTCGCTGGCTGTCTTGCCAAACAAAGCCAGATTCAATATATCGGCCTCATTAGCGTAAGCAAAGTTTCTTGCTTTTGGGTTAAGCTCCAGGGAGGGAATAATGTTCGTTTTTATTGACTCTGTATGAATATGATAGTTGACCTTGGCCAGAGTGCGCGAAACATTCCATTCCAGATTTTTCTGTTCATTTTCTGCTTGTTTGAGCCGTTGGAATTCTTTTAATAGATAGAGCTTAAACTCCGCGCTGATCCAGGAAGCAAACTCAAAAGCAATATCCCGATGCGCATAAGTTCCGCCATATCTGCCCGCTTTCGAGATGATCCCGATTGCATTGGTGGTTGTGATCCAGCGTTTTGGCGTGAGAGAGAAACTGTTTGCGCCCGCTTCATGTTTAAATCCATCGAATTCGATGGAATTAAAATCGGGATTATGGAGCTGTTCCCACAAACCGATAAACTCAATGGTACTGCGGTTTCTCATCCAGTTTTGCAGAATGTAATCACCACCGGTCGCCATCTTTGTACTTAGCGATGTCAGATAGCGATATATAGTCATCTTGTTTGTCGGAAAAGACAGAGACTTTTATACCCCGAACATCAATTTTTTGCGCCATAAACCTTTCTTCTCGCTTTGGGTGTGTCAGTTAAACGAAGGTTTAAATGACAGCCTTGTTTTAGCCTAAATACGGATGGAAAGATGTAATATAAACTGTATATAAATCTATGTCTATTAAAGGTGGTAAGAAAAAGATAAAGTGACATACTCAATGTGACCCTGCCATATTAAGAATTAAAAAAATGAATACCAATAAAAAGCGCTTGACGATACTGACTCAACCTGAAATTCAGGACTATTTTGGCCTGCCTCGATTTACTTTGGAGGAGCGAGAATACTATTTCACCTTATCCGATACGGAGCATCAGATAATACCGCAAGGTTGGTCTGTTAACTCCAGAGTGAACTTCATTCTTATGCTTGGGTATTTTAAATCCAGGAAAATATTCTTTACCTACACGCTGGAAGATGTCATCACGGATATCTCTTATATTCTGGCGTGCCATTTCCCTGATCATTCTGCCGCCAATACAAAAGTGACCCGGATACAACTGCAAAGACTTATTTGTCAGCATCTGAATTATCAACGCTATGGCAGTGTCATGGCAGAACAATTAGCTGAACTGGCCGCACGGGTTGTTAAAAGGTCAGCTAAGCCTGTGTTTATCTTGCGGGCATTGTTAAGTCACCTCAATAAAAATCAGATCATTACCCCTGCGTACAGTACCTTTCAGGATTTGATTGGACGATGTTTATCGGATGAGAGGAGGCGTATCTGTGAGCAATTAAAATCAGATCTTAATCCTGATATGGAAGAGGCACTCACAAATTTATTATCTGAAGAATCAGGGGGTCTGCACTGGATAACCTAACTAAAAAAGGCACTAAGGGACTTTAGTTATACCGAAATTGTCAGAGAATCCACCTGGGTAAAGCAACTCAGCCCCCTTTATGAATTTGCCTGTCAGTGGTTACCCTCACTTTGCATATCAAATGAAAGCATCCGCTATTACGCAACACTGATTGAATATTATTCAGTTTATAAGCTTCGGCGATTTGACCCTTTGATCGCTTATTTTTATCTTCTTTGCTACACCTACCATCGAACGCATGTCATCAATGACAATCTGGTCGAAGCCTTTATTTGCCACGTCCGCCAGTATGAAGAAGCCGCTAAACTGTTTGCTAAAGATATGGTGTATAAAAGGAAGTCTCAAACGAATGAAGATATCAAGGCCACAGGCAAAATATTGGGCTTTTTCTTGAACCCAGATATCACTGACAATGTCTCTTTTGGTGAGATACGAACCAAAGCATTTAAGTTGTTGAACAGGGAAAAAATGGAGATAGTAACCCTCTTTATCGGGTCATCAGGCTTTGATGAAGAGGAGTTTCATTGGCAACACTTGGATACCTTATCGGCCGCCTTTAAAAAGAATCTGCGTCAAATTATCCGGGTACTGGACTTTAGTAGTCATACCGATGAGTCAGGACTTCTTGAAGCCGCAATCTTTGTCCAGATTTGTCTTAGGGACGGAAAAATTTTGCGGCGAATACCCGCCAAAGATTTCCCTGTTAATTTTTTCACTAAATCCCTTCAAAAATACCTTTACAGCCGGGCAAAATCACCTCAACTCATTCCTGATCGATATGAATTTGCCGTATACAGGATGCTTAAAACAGCTTTTGAATCAGGGGATGTTTTTAACCAGAACACCACTAAATATCGAAGTTTTACAGACGACTTAATTCCCATGAACAGGTGGGAAGCCGACAAAGAAAGTGTCCTGAATGACCTAGATCTGCCCGTATTACAGAGACCAATATCCCAAACTTTGCAAGAGCTTAAAGATGAGCTTGAAGAAAAACTACAACATGTAAATCAAAGGATAATCAGCCGAAAAAATAAGGACGTTAAATTTAACAATTACCGTAAAGGCCGTACCGTTAACTGGACTCTGCCTTATAAAAAGGAAGAAGACGAAGATAATCATCGTTTTTATCATCTTGTGCCAACGATCAGCATCGCTAATTTATTAAGCTATGTGGAGAAAAAAACAGGATTTTTAGCGGGTTTCAATCATGTTTTAGGCAGATATACTAAAGGCAACCAGGATAAAAAGTCACTTATTGCCTGTATTATTGCCCTTGGCACCAATATGAGCCTGGGCAGGATGGGCGAGATTTCTGACATAAGTCATCAGGTGCTACAAATGACATATCAAAACTTCTTCCGACTGGAAACGTTAAAGGAGTCCAATGATATTGTCGCTAATGCGACCGCCAAATTATCTATTTTCCGACACTACGATATTGAGTCGGATGTGATCCACTCCAGCAGTGATGGGCAACGGTTTGAGAGCCAAAGAAATACAGCCAACGCAAGATATGCATCAAAATACTTCGGTCTTAAAAAAGGAATTTCAGCATTAACACTGGTCGGTAATCATGTGCCAATCAATGCAAAAGTAATAGGCACCCACGAGCACGAGAGTTATTTTGTGTTCGACCTCCTTTACAATAATACGACAGAGATAGATCCCGATCGCCACTCTGTAGATACCCACGGCACTAATCAGGTTAACTTTTGGATTTTATACGCGTTTGGCTATCAGTTTGCCCCACGTTATAGAAATTTTCCAACAAAAACAGAGGGTATCATTGGGTTTGAGCCGCCAGGGAAATACAGTGAAGAGTTCCTTATTAAGCCTATTCGTAAAGTGAATGAAGAACGGATTATCGAAGAGTGGCCAAATATTCAACATATAATGGCTTCTCTTGGTCAGAAGGAAACGACGCAATCATCCATTGTTAGGAAATTAAGCTCTTATGCCCGACAAAATAAAACAAAAAAAGCGTTGTGGGAGCTGGATAATATTATAAGAAGCATCTATATGCTCGACTATATTGATAATAAATCCCTGCGCTAATACGTTGCCAAAGCATTAAACCGTGGTGAAGCTTACCACCGATTGAAAAAAGCGATAGCGCATGTCAACGGGGGCAAAATAAATGTAAAAAGTGAAAATGAACAACATATTATCCACGAATGTACCCGACTCATAGCCAATGCAGTTATTTATTTCAACGCAGAACTCTTGTCCAGTTTGCTTGAGAGAGGTGATCCTGACGGTTTATTTGAGATGGGACAGCTGGGTAAAATATCGCCAGTAGCATGGCGACACATTAATTTCTACGGTCGATTTGAGTTTAATGACATAGCGACAACATTTAGCGTTGGTGAGTTCGTCAAGTCGGTTGACCTGACGACATTATTTACAGATTAAAGTCATAAACAGTGGAAGGGCTTGAAAAGTAACTTTGAACCCTATCGGGGGATGGGCAAAAATAGCCGTATGAGCGTTTAAAAATTATATATAAATAAAAGGGAAAATGTATGAGCGATTGGGAGGCTGTCCCTGTATTGGCTGCATTGGATCTAGATGAATTAGTTGACTTTTACACAAGTAAACTTGGGTTCCATTGCGACAGTTTTGTTCCTAATGAATATGCGATAATTAGCAGAGGGGAAGCTGAAATCCATTTTTGGGCATGTAACGATAAGTACATTGCAGAGAACACTTCTTGCTATATTTTCGTGAAAGATATCCAAAGTGTGTTTCAAGAACTACAAGCGCAGACTGAAGTCTCTCCGCTTGCGGAAACTCCATGGGGCATGTTGGAGTTCCACCTAATTGATCCAAGTGGAAATTTACTTAAGTTTGGGGGTTAGTGGCCGTCGCTTTGCACTCAATATTGGAGTAACCCCCGCTACTGTATCGCGTTTTCTTGCCGGTAAAACGGCACTTCAAAGCATTAAGCGTCATGCTGTTGCCAGAACGATTTGTCATGGTCAGAGGTGAAATCAGAGTAGGAACAGCATCATGCTGTTCCCAAATTATTATATAATATGTACTAGATATCAGACAGGATTAATTGTTGTATCAATGACTTGGTAAAACGCGTTAAGGGTGTCTGCAACTGTCCACACACCCAATATAACGTGATAACCTTGATAACCTTCTGGTAAGCTACATTTATTAATAACTTGATTTCCTGGCATTCTCTCTTGGTAATCCTCAAAACAGAAAGGTGTACTATTAAATTGCTCTCTGGTTAAAGGCTTATTGGGATCCCAGTTTGGTTTGGTAATAAAATATTCCCAGCTTGCAGTTTTGTGTTGAATGACAATTTCCCATTTGAACTCAATATTACGGGTAGTAATAGCAATTTTTTTCCAGCGATCTTCTGTCTGGACATCCAACGCACCAAAGTGACCAATACCAGCACTGGCAATGTGACCATCTTCGGGACCTGCTTGTGGGAAGCCTTTCTTAGCTTCAAGAGATTGAGGCTCATATTTAACCAGCCCACAATCCGTATTTTGTTGATTTCCCTGTGCAGAACAAAGGAATGCACGACTTCCGGGGCTATCAATATAACCATGAGCCCAGGCACTATTAAATAAAGCTGCAATTATCGTAGTGGCTAAAGTCATATTCCTCACTTTATGTTTATACATAATAGTGTCCTCCATTAGACAGGATGATTTATCTATGACAAGTAAAGCCCCGGGACTTAATCATTCATTTTAGGTGAATATAATATGATTATCCATTTCATAAATTGATTAATAATCTAATTACATTAAGCTATTGAAAGCTTGTCTAAAATGTGCCTGTTATTATTTTTTGTAATATAAAACGATATGATTTTCTTAATTTATTTGACATGATTCATGCTATAAGCAATCTGTGCGTTTTAGTAGCATTTATTAACTTCAAAACACTTACTTATAGTTATGGTGATGTATATCTAACAGTCTATTCTTATGCAGATAATCTGAATGGTAAAAACTATCGATATGGAATAATGATATAGATTAATGAAAATATTAAATCATATCGTAAAAATATATAAAAAAGATATTAATTCCGTAAAATTAAATTTTTCACTATATTAATTCTCTCTTTTTAATTTGATTTCATCAGGACCAATTGAATTATCAGTTTCTACTCAGAAAGCTAATTCATATGCTTTCTATTGGCGGAAAGTAGTCCCTGCAATTCAAAGGGATATTATTTCAATTTTAATATATAGCAGAGGTTATAGTGAGTATTTTATATAATGCTGTTGTGGGGCCCGGTGCTACACCTTATTATGGCTCTATTACTGTCAATAATTTACATTATGATACTGGAGAGCAGGTTCACATTGATAACTATCTGAGTTTTAACTTTCTTTCTCCTGCCTCAATATTGCCAACCTATATAAATCCGTCATTTTCCGAATGGCAAAATTGGGGTATTGACGTTCAAAATATCTTTATTGATGCCAATACATTTTCTGTAACGGTAACAATAACTTTCCCAAATCCATATGTATTTGTTGATCCAGATTCAATAAACATTGGTGTCAATGGAGATTTGACAACAGATCCCAATAAATATCTTGATTCCTTTGTTTTTGCCGCAGACAGTGCACCAGATATCAACGGGACGGTTAATATTACCTGTGAAGAGTCACCTGATCCTGCATTAGATAACCTTCAACCTACGGTGTTGTTTACTACTGCGGGCGGGTATTCAGTATCAGTCAATGTGGTAATGGGCACAACTCAGCTGGAAAGCATCCTGGCTGGTGACTATTCGTTGAGTGCTCCAGACCTGGAAAATGGAGATTTAACTGTTGTAGCTCCGGTGCTGGTTACTCCGGCTACGATAGAGGTTACTACAGGCGGAACGACTGAAGTATCGGTCGGCTTTGGTCAAGTTGAATACTACTGCTCCGTTGATTTTACTGTTGATGATATTCTGGGGCTTGAACATGAGATATTGAACGTCACGGTATTAGATGCGATAAATGGTGACATAATTGCTAATTTTGCTACTAAAGTGAATGAAACCACTCAATTACGCAAATTAAACAGTGGCGGAGTAGTTAATATTGTTATTGACACTGTAAATCTCAATAATCAGATATACACCTTTGATGTTCTTCCGGTGGAATTACAAAATGAACTAATTGATGTTAAATACACTGCCAATTTAGTCACAATAGACAATGTAGATATAACCGATTTCTCTGAATTAACGGTGACAATAGAAACTAGTGATGTGTTGCAAGGTGGATTATCAATCAGATTATCATCTGAAGAGATGGAATATGAACAACAAATCCAGATTATATCAGGAAATTCAACGTGGCCAGTTCCTATCAAGCCAGGTATTTACACTGTTGAAGCCAGCAATTTTATCGTCTCGAAAACCGTTTATGTTGTTTCTGTGCCTGGCTCTATCACGATAAGCTCTGGTGACCAGAATGTGTTGAATATCAGGATCGAAAAATCGGCCAACCTGGCGGTGAAAGGCTTCCCTGACTTTTTGGCCTTTGGTGGTTGCGCCGATTTGACACCGACAAACCTGGATGATTTTGTTGCTGCACGCGCCTCTATGGTATTTAAATATGCTGGCATTGACGGAGCCGGCGATCCCACCCAATTTCTTACTGATGATCCTGCGGTTAGGAAAACAATAGATCTAGCGCGCAGTATTGAACAAACTCTTAATGACGGGCAACCGGTATTACCGGTAATGATTTCCTACACATGCAACCTTTCCGGTGGTGATGTTAAGAGTGTCTTGGCGGATGCGGATGCTCACATGTACAGCTATGCCAACTTCATCTTGGCATTGAATATTGCCAACTCTTATATTGATAGCACTCATGAGACGTCTGCGGGATTTATTGTGAACCCGGATTTTATCGGTGGATGCCAACAGGATGGATTAGCGGCAGATTACGCCATGCCGGTACGTGGGCCTTTGCAAGATGCGCTTGATCATTGGAGTATCCGTATTCAGATCCCTGACTATATTACTGATACTATTCAAGGCTATGTACAAAGTGTGAATTGGTTAGTCCATGTAATAGCACCGAATATGGTATTCGGCTGGCAAATTAATTTGTGGGGTACTGGGGGATCCACATGGATATATGGAAATAACGAACCAGCACAAAAAGATGATCCGATATACATTGCTGGATTAGTAGTGGAGTACATTAATTCTCTCGGAGTATTTGCTGAAAATAATAGCTCAGATTTCCTGGCGATTGACCGTTATGAAGCGGATGATCTCACTCAGCGTTCTTATGACAACGTTTACTGTTATGGCCCATTAGAGTGGGGTGTTTATTACGATTTTTGCAGTGCGATAAGCGCACAATTGAAACAACCGGTCATGCCGTGGCAGATTCCAGCAAGTCGCACGCCGTTAACATCGAATTCAGTTAACGTTGATTTTGATAGTCAACATTGGGGAACCAGTGCGAACTATTTGCTTGGTGATGCTGAATTAGGCTCGGACATTGACGCGATTAACAGCATTATCCTGAACTTTAATTTCCCATCACAAATGGCAGCACAAGTAGGGCCAACACCTCGTGCTCTATATGAGCGCGCTGTACCGTTTGATTTGACGCAACCCGCTTACCTTGACTTTGCACTACGAGGTATTTTCGCCGTTCTGCTTGGCGGCGGTTCTACTACCGGTATTGTCTCGACAATAGGTAACCCTGACTCTTGGGTCAGAGATAAACTCAACGCTTATCGTGATGATCCTGTCACGTTTGGCGATACCTTGAAGTAAATAACGATTAACTATTTGGATGGCAATAAGTAAGAAATGGGAACAGTACCATTCTGTTCCCATATTGGATATTGGACTGAATGATATTCTACTAATGTTTAATAACATAAAGATCTTTCGACGATACAAAGCCAAGTGGACTAAGATAATATCCGCCAATATAAGGCTTTACTAATCTGGCACCAATATAGTAATAAACAGGAATTGCTGGTACATCTTTTGCCAGAATATTTTCTGCTTGTTGAAAATATTTTCGATCATTTGTTGCTTTGGCTGTATTTATCAAATCATCATAAGTTTTATTGCTATATAAGAAAGTATTATTAGAACTATTAGTCACAAAGTTATTTAAAAACGTCGCAGGATTATCATAATCAGCAATCCGTGCATACCTCACCATCTCAAAATTACCTTGATGAATGACATCTAACATTGCTTTTCGTTCTTGATTCTGCAAAACAATATCTACACCCAGATTTTTTTTCCACATTGAAGTTGCGGCAATCGCAATTCTTTTATGCTCCTCTGATGTATTATAAAGAATTTTAAATTTCAATGGGTTATCTCTATTATAACCGGCTTCATTTAATAACCGTCTGGCTTTTTCAATTCTTGCCTGCTGCGTCCACAATGCATAATCAGGCTGCTCTAAATTCATCCCTCCGGTATTTGGTGGGGTATGATTATAGGCGGGTGCTTGGCCTTGTCCTAAGACTTTATTCGCTATGATCTCTTTATCTAAAGCTAAATTTAACGCTTGTCTTACCCTGACATCATTAAAAGGTGCTTTTTGGTTATTAAAATCGTAATAATAAACCCCTAATGCGGGTGTAATATGAACCTGATCGCCTAATTTAGTTTTTAAAGATTGAAATAAAACTGAGGGGATATTCTTAGTTATATCTATTTCTCCGGCCAGATAACGATTCACATCTGCTGTTTCTGATGCTATCGGAAGATAAGTCACTTTATTAATAACAGTATGTGCATTATCCCAATATTGAGAATTCCTGACGCCAACGACTTTTTCATTAACCACCCATTCAGATAATTTAAATGGCCCACTACTAACAAATACATCTGGGTGAGTCCATTTATCACCATATTTTTCAACCGCCTTTTGGCTGACAGGCACCATAACAGGATAAGCCAGCATCTGTAAAAAATAGGATACGGGCTGTTCTAAGGTTACCTCCACTGTCAAATTATTCAATGCCTTAACACCTAATTCATCGGTTTTTTTCTTGCCGGAAACAATATCTTTAGCATTGATTATATGCATATTTCCAAGATAACTGCCATACGGAGACGCAATTTGGGGATCAACCAAACGTCGCCAACTAAAAACCACATCATGGGCAGTAATAGGTGAGCCATCAGACCACTTTATTCCTTCTCTTAAATGAAACAACCAGACTTTATTATCTTTGGTTTCCCAACGAGTCGCTAAATCAGGGTTAACTTTTCCATCATTACCTGTGCTGACTAATCCACTGAAAAAATCATGAATAATATTAAATTCAACATCATTTTCAACTTTATGGACATCAAGAGATGCAGGTTCTGAACCATTATTACGAACGATATCTTGCTTAACTGCCAACATTGTATCTTCTGGAATAATTGCCGCATGAGATAATGTTAAATTTCCAACTATAAAACCAGTGAATAAAAATATATTTTTTATTACTTTCTTCATTATTCTCTCTCCAATAATATCTCATTTTTTAAACTAATGTTGCTGATTGAATAACGCTTGGCATTGACTCTTCTAGAAATAATCTTGCCAAGATATGACGCAAAAATTTATTATAACTCTACGTGTAACATTTTTCTTTAACATAAGTTTACAAGAAAATGTGATCTAAATTATATTTACACTTGATCGCTATCATCATTTACCCCATTTCTCCTGCATAACGTGCATTATACTGGAGGGATTGGCGCACCAGCATGTTCACCAAAGGAACTCGGTTTATTGTTGACGATAAATATGAAAGGCCTAAACATCCAGGAGGATGGGTACCAGGTCAGATGATAGATGATGACACGCCTGCTTAATCAACGCCAAAAACCGCTCAAGAAAAGTGAGACATAACTTATAAAACCAAAATTATCCCACCGAAACACCTCTTTCAAACGTTGCCGGAATAATCTCATCAGAGGTAGCTTGTATACCATAAAACAACGGTTGATATCACACCGTCTCTTGGTAACACAACATAATGAGGAGCATCATGGGCCGTATGCTAGAAGGTAAAGTGGTGATTGTCACTGGTGGGGCAAGTGGCATCGGAGCGGGTATTGCTTTGGCGGCTGCCCGTCATGGCGCAGCGACCGTGATCATCGGTGACATCACAGATCAACCTCGTGAAGGAGGTACACCGGTGGCCCAGCGCCTTGGTTCGATGGGTGTGAAAGTGATATTTCATCGGTGTGATGTCACTTCACGCAGTGATATGGACTCATTGGTCGATGTTTCTACGCCGTTCGGTGGTGTTGATCTGATGGCTTGCAACGCTGGAATCGCGTTAGCTACCGATGGCCCACAAATTAGTTCGGATGATTTTCATAAGTTGCTTACTGTCAATCTTGATGGCGTTCTATTCGGTGCACAGGCGGCGGCTGAACAGATGATGAAACTGGGCAAACGTGGGAGTATCGTGGCAACGTCGAGTATGGGATCCATTAGGACAGGTCAACTCACGACGGCTTATTCCACCAGCAAAGCGGGCGTAAATATGATGGTAGCTGCGTTGGCTGATGCTTTTGGACCATCGGGTATTCGCGTCAATGCGGTATGCCCAGGGTTGATCAATACAGCGCTTCCTCTTTCTTCGCCTGAAGTCGCCAAAACGTTTGATGTGTTGCGTGAACGGATGCCACTCCGGCGGCTAGGTGAGCCGGAAGAGGTTGGGAATGCGGTGGTGTGGTTAGGCTCGGATCTTGCGTCGTTTGTGACGGGTGTGTCGCTACTTGTCGATGGTGGGCAAACAGTGGTGTTGTGATCGTTTATTGGCTCAGATTTTACACCATAGCGTAAATAACACTTGCTCAGGCTTTTGTGTCAGAAGAGCCGAAGATCTGCGCCAGTCTCACCAACTGAGTAATTTTATCATTAGACGCGCCATTTCTGAGAATATCCAGTACTGTTGTGGATCCGTCTATACCGATATCAAGATCAAATGTATTGATTTTATGGATGAAAAAATAGCATTTCCTGACATCACTTATTTTTCCTATATTAGCCAGTATTTCTGGAACGCCTTTTAAGTATCCTTTATCGCTGGTTTTTTTATTGACTGAAAACTGGAAAACAGGATATAAATTTTCAACTCCCCAGTTTAATACAATGAGTTTATGATTCTCACCATACTTATTTACTGTGGGGCGGGTCACTCCTAAAATGTCAGCAACTTTGCTGGACTTGTAGACTCCGCCGAATTCCCCAAGATAGGTAAGAAAAGCATTTCTGCTTTCAATGAACTCCTCATGTTTTTTCTTCTCCAGAGTGGTCGTTTCCACTATTTCAATATAGCTGGCACGTCCTTTGATTTCCGCCCAAAATTCGTCATCAGGCAAAGTTAATAATAGGGGAATACTATCCGGATCTTTTTTTCTAAGTACTTCAATAAAATGGTCAGCAAGGTTAGTGACGCGTGCTTTGATAAGTTCAGATTGGTTAAACCCACTTGTCGATTTTATTACCCGGTTATTGGATCCTTCGGCTATTGTCTCCATTCGCACCTCAATGGTATTTTTCGATTTTAAGAATCCAGCATACATGAAGTTGTAAAATGTGGAAGTTTTGTCACCGATTTCTTTTACATGTACCCGCATCATCGCTGGAAGGTTTAATTGTATAACTCAGGATAACACTTGCTTGTAAACAAGGGCATATTCTTTGCATCCAGAAAACAAACAGATAACCGACAATGATGCTGTAATGACTATTCTGAGTTGTTCACATATTTGTCATGTAACAGTTTTCTGTTATGGTCATGGTTTAATGGGTTTTTTGTCCTACGGCACTTCAAATCCCACTTATCATATTAAACGAAATCCATAATAAAGGATCGTCAGAAGAAATAAGAGGTATGTATGCACAGCCAAATCAATTCATTACCCCAATATATGTTAGCGATCAGCATTGTTAAGCCTGGCGGCCCGGAGAAATTGCATCTGGTTCAAACGCCATTACCACGATTAGAAAAAGGCTACTTGCTCGTTAAAGTGGCGGCGGCGGGTGTTAACCGGCCTGATATATTTCAGCGAATGGGTTCTTATCCACCGCCACCTGATGCCTCTCCATTACCTGGCTTAGAGATTGCAGGAGAAGTTGTTGCCAAAGGTGGAGGTTGTGAACGCTGGAATATTGGCGATAAAGTTTGCGCTCTTGTTGCCGGCGGTGGTTATGCTGAATATTGTCTGGTACATGATTCCATTGCTTTACCCATATATGGCTTGGATTTTGTGCAGGCGGCGGCATTGCCGGAAAACTTTTTTACGGTCTGGGCTAATGTTTTCCAGACTGGCAAGTTGAAACAGGGAGAAAGTTTGCTGATTCATGGAGGAACTTCCGGGATAGGGAGTGTCACTATTATGTTAGCAAAAGCCTTCGGTGCCAAAGTGATTACCACCGTCGGCTCGGATGAGAAGGCTAAAGTTGCACACAGCTTAGGCGCTGACTTTGTTATTAATTATCGAAAAGAAGATTTTGTTGATCGGGTATTGAAAATAACAGGTAATCACGGCGTTGATGTGGTTGTCGATTTAATCGGTGGTGATTATGTCAATAAGAATTATCAAGTTGCTGCTAAGTTCGGGCGAATTATTCAGATTGGTATGATGAAAGGAAATCCTGAAAACCTTAATCTGATGCCTTTAATGCAAAAGCGTCTGACTCATACAGGTTCTACATTACGTTCACGCAGTGTGGAAGAAAAAGCAGAGATAGCCAGGGAATTGGAAAAACATGTCTGGCCACTACTGAAATCAGGAAAAGTCAGCCCATTAATTTGTAAAGTATTTGATCTGAAAGATGCCGCTGATGCACATCGTATGATGGAAGCCGGTGATGTTATTGGCAAAGTGATGCTGGTAAATGTATCGTCTTAAAAGTACTTCTTCTTAAATCAGGGCTATTTTCAACGGGTAGCCCTGTATTTTGTCTATTAACAGTTTCATGTTAGAAAAAGTCCTTATAATTAATAAGCTTAATATCTAATAAGCTATTATTTCCCTCTGTTTTATGATTGATTTTTATCCGTTATTTGTCCTCGCGCACAAAATCAGAATTTATATTTAACATTATTATTAATATTTTAACAAATGTGGACTATATCTATTAACAAACGATTGGTTGTAGATATGTTAATGACTAGTCAATTTCACCTGATAGGTTTTTTTTAATGTCTGGATTACTAAGGTATGACCAGCTTTTTGTAAGTCAGGTGACATAAAAGTTTCTGTCTGCTCATCAGAGAATGATAGTGATTTCATTAATAAATAAAGAAAATTGAAATCTCTCTGTTGCTGGCAGTCGTTTTTGTCAGTTTAAAAAGGGTATGTGATTATGAGTAAGCAGTTTACTTCGCACTTAAACATTGATGCGTTGTTTTTAGGCCCTAAATCAGAAAATGCAGTTTTTTTTAGAGAAATGATGGAATATGCCGTCAGTGAGCATATGCACTGGCGTTCTGATTTTCATCCGGAAGATCCCGCCTTGGTAACTTCAGTAGATCGTTATGAACCTGATTACAGAGAAACCCTGTATAGAACGGAGGGGATTCTGAACCAACTCTCAGCAAAATTGAAAAACACCTCTGTTCCCTGGTTTTCTCCCCGTTATATGGGGCATATCAATGCTGATACTTTAATGGTTTCTAATCTCGCCTATGTCATGGCGATGATGTACAACCCGAACAACTGTGCTCATGAGTCATCTCCGACAACAACCGGGCTGGAAATTGAAGCAGGGTTGGATTTGTGCCGGATGTTTGGCTATGACACCCGCCGGGCCTGGGGACATATTACATCCGGTGGAACCGTTGCCAACTATGAGGGGTTATGGGTTGCGCGTAATTTAAAAACCATGCCGCTTGCCATTGCAAAACACCCGCAATCTTGTGATCTGGTCGAGAATAAATCAGAGCAACAACTGTTGAATATGTCGTCATCAGATATTCTGGATTTGACTGATGAATTAAAACGGCGTGGTATTTTCGAAGAAGTTCGTGAACTTTCTTGCCGTGGTATCGGGGTAAAGCCAGGAATGCTTGGCAAAGTTCTGGTTCCGCAGTCGAAGCATTATTCATGGATGAAAGCGATGGATGTTCTGGGGATAGGTCAAGAGCACATTGTTTCACTGCCGGTAGATGAAAACTATCGTACTGATGTTGAAAAAATGCGTGAAATCACATTCAGCCTGATAGAGCAGGGCCAACCGATTTTGGCTATGGTGAGCGTCGTTGGAACCACTGAGGTTGGTGCTATTGATCGGGTTGATGAAGTTATTGCGCTACGCAAAGAGTGTGAAGAGCGTTACGGTGTCTCATTTTATTTGCATATTGATGCTGCTTATGCAGGGTATGCCAACGCAATGTTTCTTAACGGGCAGGGGGAGTTTATGGAATATGATGAACTTATCTGCCGTTATCGTGAATTAGACATTATTCCTGAAGATATTATTTGGCCTAAGCCTGAACTTTATCAAAGTTTCAGGGCAATGTGTCAGGCTGATTCGATTACCGTAGACCCGCATAAAGTTGGATTCATTCAATATGCAGCCGGTGCGGTATGTATGAAAGATAAGCGTATTGTTGACTTGATTTCCTACCGTGCTGCTTATGTGTTTGAAGACGTTGAGGCGCAATCGGAGCAATCCGCTGATCAGCATGTGGTGCTCGGCGCTTCTATTATGGAGGGTTCAAAAGCCGGGGCTAGCGCAGCCGCAATGTGGGCTGCCCATCGATTGGTTCCACTGAATATCAGCGGTTATGGAAAAGTGATTGCTTCAGGCATTGTGGCAGCCAATTGGATGATTAAAAAACTTTTAATGGCAGAACCCCTTGTTGTTGGTAAACGTCGTTTTGAAATTCATGCCATGCCGCATCCTGATTTCCATATGGTCAATTTTACTTTTAAAGAGCAAGGCAATGACGATCTGGGGCATCACAACCGCCTTAATAAACGCATGTATGAGCTTTGCTCATATGCCTCTGGCCGTACTTACACTAATGATTTTCTGACATCATCCACTTCCCTTGTTCATAGGGAATATGGTGATACACCCTGGCATTATGTTGAACGCTGTGGTTTCAGTCGAGAAGAGTGGGAGAAAGTTCACAGTCTGTATCTATTGCGTGCCGCAGTCATGACCCATTGTTTGCGTAATACTGATGATTTTGACGAGTATTGGCAGCGGCTCCAGAAGATATTTATTAAAAAACTGACTCAAGTCGTTGATGAAGAAGAAAAAAAGAAAGACGCCTGATTTTCTATTATGAAACATTTGCTGTTTATTTAAAGGGAAAAAATATGAAAAACCGTACTCTTGGAAGTACCTTTATCATAGCCGGGACTACGATTGGTGCTGGAATGCTAGCCATGCCATTGGCAACAGCCGGTGTAGGATTTGGTATAAGTTTTATCATGCTGGTTGGATTGTGGGTTTTGATGAGCTATACCGCATTATTGATGGTTGAAGTTTATCAGTATGAGTCTCCTGATACGGGATTGGGAACGTTGGCCCAACGTTATCTTGGCAGTAGTGGTAAAATATTAGCAGGTTTCAGCATGATGTTTCTGATGTATGCGCTGACATCAGCATATATCAGTGGTGCAGGGGAATTACTGACAACCAACCTCAATAAGTGGTTTGATTTATCCTGGCCTGCTTCAATCGGTGTTGCGCTGTTTACTGTGATTGGCGGTGGAGTTGTTTGCATTGGCACCAGTTCAGTAGATATGGTTAACCGAATACTTTTCAGTGCAAAAATTATTTTCCTGATATTAATGTTGGGGCTGATGATACCGCATGTTCAGCATACCAACTTACTGACTATGCCATTAGAACAAGGATTAGTATTATCCTCAATTCCTGTGATTTTCACCTCGTTTGGTTTTCACGGCAGTATTCCCAGCATTGTGAAATATATGGGGGGAGATATACGTAGATTACGTTGGGTGTTTATTATCGGTAGCGCCATTCCGCTACTCGCTTATATTTTCTGGCAATTAGCGACGCTGGGCAGTATCAATTCCGTCACATTTGTTGGTATTTTAGCTGAAAACTCAGGGTTGAATGGCTTATTACACAGTATTCGTGAAGTTGTTGCTTCACCGAGAACGGAGCTTTCAGTACAAATGTTTGCTAATTTGGCACTTGCTACCTCGTTTCTTGGTGTTGCACTTGGTCTGTTTGACTTTCTGGGTGATCTGTTTAAACGCAAAAATAATATAACAGGACGTGTGCAGACCGGGTTATTGACTTTCGCTCCACCATTGGTTTTCGCACTGTTTTATCCAAAAGGTTTTGTGATGGCTTTGGGATATGCCGCTGTTGCTTTATCCATTTTAGCACTGGTATTACCCAGCCTGCTGGCATTTAGATCCCGCCAGCACAATGAACGCCGGTATCGGGTATTAGGCGGTAAACCAGTATTGGCATTGGTATTTGCCTGTGGTGTTGCAGTGATAGCCATTCAGATCGCGCTGGTGAGTGGGATGCTGCCGAAAGTGGGATGAACATTCTGTTTTGAAGATAAGTTCTTTTTTGACCAGGAATGTATTCTCTGACAAACTGCCATATGAATTATCTGTATGGCAAGCCTATTAGTGGGGGCAGTTATGAATCATACACGTTACGAAACTGATGTAGTCGCCTGGGCAAATGAGCAGGCGGCATTATTGCGTGCCGGTAAATTTTCTGAGATTGACATAGTCAACATTGCTGAGGAGATCGAAGACGTGGGTAAGAGTGAGCAGCGTGAGTTGGCTAGCCGCATGGGAGTATTAATTGCTCATTTACTGAAATGGAAATATCAACCAAGTTATAGAGGAACAAGTTGGGAAAGAACAATTAAAGCTCAAAGAAAAGAAATTCTTTATGGCTTAAAAGAATCACCCAGTTTAAAGATGAAATTAAGCGATTCAGATTGGATTGATGTTGTTTGGTCGAAAGCCGTTGCCTCAGCAATGAATGAAACGGGGTTGGATGTGTTTCCTGATGTATGTATTTGGAGTATTTCCCAAATCCTGTCTTCTGAGTTTTACCCTGATTAAGATTTGTGATGCTGAAAGCAAGATAAGCATTTTAAAAACAAAAAAGAAAAATTAAAAGTTATGATAACAATCAGTGTTTGATCTTACGAAAAACGAATGTTGATTATAAGGAGTTGGATCATGGCGAAAGAACTATTTACTGCCACAGCAAAATCTGTAGCTGGATTGAAAGTTGAATGTACATCAAGAGATTTCTCCTTTTATTTAGATGAACCGCGTAATTTAGGCGGTACTGACCAGGGGATGAATCCTGTTGAGGCTCTGCTCTGTTCCCTGGGAGCGTGTAAATGTATCGTAGCAAAAGCCTTTGCTAAACTGCATAAAATTAATTTAATTGATATTCACATTGATCTGGAAGGTGAACTTGATACTGATGGTTTCACTGGTAAAAATAAACAAGCGAAATTAGGTTTTTCTAAAATAGTCACAAAATTTTATATTAAAGCCGATAATAGCGAAGAAGAAATTCATGCCTTTGTCGATTTTATTAATAAAACTTGCCCGGTTCATGACACTATTGAAAATACGCCAAGTTTCGCCACTGAAATATATTGTGAATAATAGGCGTCGTGTTGAAATAATTCCACAAAGGAAAGATTGTTTAAGTTAATTTAAAAACCCTCCACTATGACGCGGAGGGTTTTAACGCTTTTTACCCTGTTGATAATAATGTGGGAATTAATTACTGTTGTTTAATGATGTAAACGGTAGTTATATTACAACTCGCATTCTCCATGCCAATTTTAATATTTAAACCTTGTGCATAAGCTTGGCTTAATAGCTTATTAATATTTTCAGAGCTTGAACCTGACCAAATATAACCTGGTTTTCCACAGTTACCGACTAAATTCCCACTGAATGTATAAAGATAATGAGCAGGATTGTCCCAATCAGCTTTAATTTCTGCAACTCTAACAACGCCACTATTCGTTTCCGCTGAGAATGCCGGGGCACTAATCATACCAATGAAAATAAATAGCATAGATATTAATTTTTTCATGTTCAATTCCTGGTTAACAATAAAGAATTTGGTGTTTTGAAGTGTAGATTATACGAATAATCTTTGCACCAATTTACTGCCAATATAAAAGATATTTGTTTTAATAAATAATATAAGAATGTTTTTTCGTTAACCTTATTGAAATTAACTTTTAAAAGCCCTCTTTTTTATAAATGTCTCGCTTCCCACTATCTTGCTGCCTGGACCATTGCTTGCCTTGAGGGAATAGAAGCAGCAGAGAGTGTATTGCATTACGTTGCACCAGAGGGAGAAAAAGAAGAATATATCGCGATTATTCCAGCCCAAGTCATTTTTCTAAACGTTTCCGACAACATTATCAAAAGCATGGCAGGCGAAATATGCCGTGGTTAACTCATCATTTACAGAACATATTACAGCAGAAATTAAGTAAAAACGCCTGTTTTGCCAATAATGTGGCCATTCTTCATGACCACATTATGGATAAGGATATCCGCATGATCTTTGTGTTATGCCAATATTATATTGTCTGCGAACAGGCTATCCATACTGACGCCAACCAAAGTGACTGAGTTCTGTCCAAATGTAAACACTAAATTATTGTCCACCATCGTAGCGTGATCCAGATAACTACTTTTTTCGTCACTGCTGCCTTCTGTGCCCAGAAATACCAGTTTGTCGGTTTTATTGTAGCCGTAAACAATATCTTGCCCAAAATCGCCGCTGAACAGGAAGGTATTGTTATTACCCTGACTTTTCAGCACATCGTTACCTTCACCGCCGACAAAGACATTGTTGTTACCGAAGCCGATCAGAGTATCGTCACCATCCAGGCCGAACAGCCAGGAGCCGGAGGTTTTGGAAGTAAGGGTATCATTCCCATCGTTACCGGTTACCGAATTGGCGTACTGCTTCACCCCTTGGTTGGAATGCAAACCGTCGGCTCTGACCTGTGAATTCACTTCTTTGGTCAGAAACAGCCAGGTACTTTCCTTGCTTCTTATCGTGGAGATATCTGTGGCGATAGTGATATCACCGTATGCATCGCGCAGATACAATGTCCCCGCCTTGTCATAGGCTATTTCCGCGTTTTTTAACGACTTCTGTAAATCAAAGGTATTGTGACCTTTACCGCCAGCAATCATGTTAAACCCGCCGTCATCGCGGAATATATCATTACCGTCGAGACCGTCCAGATAATCGTTGCCTTTGCCGCCTTTAATCAGATCGTTGCTGTTAGTTCCGATAATAAAAGTACTGCCGGTGTGTTTTTCAGCATTCCGGTTTAAATCTTGCACCCAGGTATTGCCACGCGTGACGTTGGAAAGATTGCTAACGACAATAGTGGAGTCTTTATGGGTAAAGTCATAAAACGTTGAATCCATAACCCGTTGCATGCCGCTTTGATAGAAAGGCGTTACATGCGAAACCCAGGTTGACAGGTTGGCAATAGAGAAGGGCAATAGATTCCACGCGGTTGATGCGTAGTGATCGTTAAAGTTGACAATATTATTGGTAGCTGAATCCTTTGGCGCATCGTGCACACCCACTGACGCCGCCGTAGTACTGGTACCCGTCAGAACCCGGAATACTGGGTCATTCTCATATCCCACGTTCAACACCTTGTTGCCTTTCTCATACTGAGATGGCGAGGCAAAGGTTATATAGTTCGACTGAGAGTAAAACCCACCCCATTTCGTCTCACTGGACCCCGCCATGCTATTCGCCGCTAACCCACCCAAACTGTGGCCGCTGACCAGAACATCGCTCCCAGTCAGACCATGAGCTTTGGCGTAGTTGGCTACGTGATCTAACAGTCGGCCAAAAGCGTTTGGTGTATAGTTATTCGAATATTCTGTTTTCCCTAAACCTACCAACACATTATTAATAATGTCGCCGAATGTATCGGTGATTATTGATTCCCGGGGGCCACTGGTGCCACGAAATGCAATACCAATTGATGTTAGGTTACCATCGGCATCATATTTCCCCATCACCTCAGCCTGGGCAGTGGAATGACTTGATTTCTCGCCATAAAAGGTCCCTCGAGCATCCGTTTTACCCTTATAGTCCAATTCATCAGCGCTGATAGTAAACCATCCCGCTTCGTTTAGTTTATCCCGTGCTTGTTTCTCCGCATCTGGGTTCCAAGGCAATTTAGTCGAAACACCCTGCGAGGTTGTACTACCGATAAGTGCAGTCACCAGCGTTAATGGTATTCCCAAACCATAACCATAGTTGTAATACCCTTCGGCAAATCCACTACCCAGATTATGGTAAGCATATCCGGAGATAGTTTTAGCGTCAGAAAATAACTCTTTAGAAGTCGTGTCATCAAAATCTTTGTACTGAAAAACACCCATGATGCATATCCTTGTAAGGTTAAAATAAGGTTAAAAGAGTGTTCTAAAAATATTAACGAACTAGGTAAGTATAGATCTACATGAGAATTTTAAAGAGTAACCATCTGTTAATTTATAAATTAGTGAGCCATCATGAAAATTTGATATTTTCATTGGATTGATATTGCAAAATTATTGTTTGTGTGTTAAATGGAAGCTCAAATGAGAATAAACGTTCTGACCTCTCTATCACCGTTGATGGTTAAGATGGACATATGTAATTTGAAATTGGTATTAAGGATAAATAGGGGAAAATTTTATAACAGATTAATATTGCGCGAATTTTTATACAATCTCACCGACGAGCTCGTCATGACTAAGTCGTTACTGTTAGTGCGATAAATTTTTCTTTCTCTATAATGTGCTTTTCCTCACGTAGTCTACGAGATCTAAACATGAAACATTCCCCATTGCGACGCTCGCTGTTATTAGCAGGTATTACTCTTCCTTTGATCAACTTCACTTTTCCAGCTTGGGCTGGTGCTATTTCCTCATCATTGCATCAACAGCTTGCCGAGTTGGAAAACAGCACAAAAGGCCGTCTGGGGGTGACATTGATTAATACTGCTAATGGTCAAGAGATCCAATATCGAGGGAATGAACGTTTCCCTTTCTGTAGTACTTTCAAGCTGATACTTGTAGCGACGGTTTTGCATAAAAGCATGTCCCAATCAAAATTGTTAGCAAAACATATCAATTACCATGAGTCAGACTTACTGTCTTATGCACCAATTGCCCACAAAAATCTGAATCAAGGTATGAGTATCACACAATTATGTGCCGCAACGTTGCAATACAGTGACAACACTGCGGCGAACTTGTTAATTAAAGAATTAGGGGGGGTAGAGGCCGTGAACCACTTTACTCAAAGTCTTGGTGATCCTGCGTTCCGGCTCGATCGCTGGGAACCTGATTTGAACAGCGCTATTCCCGATGATCCCAGAGATACCACCACTCCAGCGGCAATGGCGGCCAGTGTGAAGAAAATCGTGCTTGGAGAGACTCTAGCTGCACCACAACGTGAACAATTGACTGTCTGGCTCAAAGGGAATACCACAGGAAATGCCAGTATTCGTGCCGGAGCACCGGTCGGTTGGGTAGTTGGCGACAAAACGGGTAGCGGTGATTATGGCACCAATAATGATGTCGCCGTACTTTGGCCCCCGG
>NZ_JBHFKZ010000016.1:0-84108 GCF_042879375.1 Photorhabdus sp. RM323S | reverse complement strand
GTGACCCGTATCCAGCAGGAGCTGTGGTCGTCACTCTGGCCGTAACGGTCCCACAGAAATTGCAGCCGGATACGGCCGTATTTATCACAGAAGATTTCTTCACCCGCCGGGCCGACCACTTTGGCTATCTGCGAGCCATTTATGACCGGTTTGAGCGTCGGCATTGGACGCCAGTGTTGATGCGTCGGGATAAAGGTGAAGTGGTTGCTCATCACCGTGCCGGACTCCCCGGTGGATTGCGCCAGCGCCTGCGGCTGTCTGCCACTATGAGCGACGCTGACCAGCTGCCAGAGCTGGTTGAGGTCATCGCGGGGGTGGTCGGTGAGGGTAAACAGCACGCCCGGCTGCATTGCGGCGTCGTTACTTTCACCGTAGCCAGTCAGGGCATTGTTGCGCAGGGCTTCCAGCCGGTAGCGGGTGAAATCGGCTCCGTGCTGCTCGTCTTTAAAGCGCCCGGGAAAATCAAAATCGGTTTCCCGGTACTGAACGCAGAATTCCCGTTCCGGGTGTGGGTAACGTAGCCTGAACACGACATCCCGGACACCGCTCTCTTTGAGCAGGGTGGTGAGAATGGTTTTGATATCCTGCTGCTGAAAAATCCGTGAATTCTGGCGCAGGGTGGTGCGCCACATATCGGGGCGCACCGTCATCTCATAGCGGGTTTGATGTTTGCCGGTGTTGCCCTGCACAAAGCTGGCGACCATGCCGGTGACGGTGCGCTCGATTTTGCCTGCGCGCAGGATGGTCAAGGTGGCGCGGGTATCAAGGACGGCGGCGAAATCAATCGCCGGGTCAGCACTGGCTAAACTGACCGCCAGATTAAAGGGGGTAGAGAAGGCTTCGTTGAGTGAGAAGGCGGCCACCACAAAGGTTTCAGGCGGTAATCCACCGGCGGTGAGGGTAAAGAGTAAGCCGCCGGCGCTTTGAGCCGCTAGCCGGTCGGCAATGTGTTTGGCACTCGATGGCCTGGGTTGATTTTTCTGGAATGACATCACGCCCCCTTAAATTATTCATGAGGATATTCAACGCACAGACCCTCGGCCCGGCGGTTTTTTGCGTGTAGTCATCAAATAATCAAGGGATCAAAGGGACCGCCTTGAGGAAAAGCATTAAGACAATGAGGTTGCTAGCAGTCTGTTGCTGATAGTCTTGTTGATAACCTTCATTGAGCAATCAAGCAGGTAACCTGGGCTGCTATGCCATGGGTTACCTCAGAGAGAGTAAAGACAAAGAATGAATAGTTTTATCTGTTTAATATCTGTTCGGAAAAATATAACAAAAAATGTATGGTGTCTCGTTTGTTTGATTGGTTAATATCCGATTAATTTTAAAAGTGTGACGTAAGTCACTAATTTTTTTGTGGTGCGGTTGTCACGCAGTTAGCGTTTCAAGCCTAACAGGCGAGAGTGGGATGCGAGGGGATGGTCTTGCCCAATGTTTGATATCGTGGAGCATGGCGGAACAGATTTTTCCCTGACAAGCCCCCATGCCGCATCGTGTTGCCATGCATCTGTTTGAATATTTCCTTGTTCATCCAGTAAGCAACTAAGCAATTTGAAACTGGCGTGAAGATCCAATTTGTCGTTTTACCGCCACGATATGGGGTTAATTTATTGATTAAATAAGATTTCAAAAGAGTAGATCACTGGAGGGAACTCAGTCCGATTTTGACGATCTGATCAATCGTCAAAAATCACAAATCACCAAACGGACTGCGTTATGCCTGTCATAGCATCAATACTCCGAAATGAACGACGTGACACGGAACCACTGTTGTCAATTTATGTGGCAATATTTACACTATTTTAACCCGCAATAACATGGCTTTTCTACGAGTTTATTATAGAAAGGGACCAGAGACAGGATGCTATTTTTGACCCTTTTTTAGTGGTCAATTATAACTTATTGATTTAATTAAGAGATTATCTTGTGCTTGGAAAAAGGGTTTTTCTCCTTTATAGTCGTTTTGCTCTTTAATAATCAATAGATTAAAGTTAATATGCAACAGTTCACTGCCGTACAGGCAGCTTAGAAAATTGGCGAACCGTGGGATACCATTAAAAAAATGGTTCACTGCCGTACAGGCAGCTTAGAAATGGGAAAATAAAAAAGCCAGATTCTGTTCGTCGTTCACTGCCGTACAGGCAGCTTAGAAATTTTTTTTGTAAGTTAAGCAGGTCGTTATAGGGTTCACTGCCGTACAGGCAGCTTAGAAATTTTGGGCTAAATTTATAGTAACTGATCACAAGTTCACTGCCGTACAGGCAGCTTAGAAAATTCCCGGAATGATAATCTTCATTCGATATGTGTTCACTGCCGTACAGGCAGCTTAGAAAGATAGAGAGCCGCTTCATGACATGATATTCAGGTTCACTGCCGTACAGGCAGCTTAGAAAGATGAACGCAATTATCTTGTTAACCTGCTAAAGTTCACTGCCGTACAGGCAGCTTAGAAAATAACGCTTTGGGTAATCGTTATTTGTCGGCAGTTCACTGCCGTACAGGCAGCTTAGAAACGATTACCGGGGGCTGGCAGATGGCTCATCACGTTCACTGCCGTACAGGCAGCTTAGAAAAGTCACGCGGAGAATAAACCCGCGCTTCTGCGTGTTCACTGCCGTACAGGCAGCTTAGAAATGTTTCTTTTAGATTTTCTTTTAGCACATTCAGTTCACTGCCGTACAGGCAGCGGCGCACTCAATTGAGTGCGCTAAAAGGGGAAAAAATCTTGCTTCCTGGCGATATGCATCAATTCTTATGTTTCTGAGCATATTCTTCACTATTAACCCATTGATGGTCTTTTTCCCAGGTAAATAGCCATTTGCGGGTTGGTCCGGCCATGACGTTGAGATAATAATTGTCGTAACCGGCAATGGTTGCTACTGGGTGATAACCTTTAGGAACCATCACGACATCCTTGTTGTAAACAGCCATTGATTCATCCAGTGAACGGTCATCGGTATAGACGCGTTGCATACAGAATCCTTGAGATGGGTTCTGGCGGTGGTAGTAGGTTTCCTCCAGATAGGTTTCCTGTGGTTCGTTGTCCATATCGTGTTTATGGCTGGGATAGGAGCTGGTGCAACCTTCATCGGTAAAGACTTCGACCACTAACAAGCTATCAGCCGGTTTGTTATCCGGCAGGATATTGTGAATATAGCGCTGGTTGTAGCCGCGCCCGCGTTTTTCTGCGTCAATATCTTGTGGTGAAATCAGGCGCGTCGGGTAATTTCCTTTACCCGGTGCCTGGCATACCGCCAGTTCGAGAGCCGTGTCGGCAATGACGTCAACCGATTCTCCGGCGGTGATATAAACTGCATAGGGTTTTTTGCGTTCAAATGGCCCCATGCGATCACCAATATGCGCAAATTTCTGATGTGGCGTGGTGACCGTGGCTTTCCCAGCCACCAGCACCAGACAGGTTTCGTTTTCTGATGCCGGTATTGCGATTTTTTCATTTGGAGCCAATTCATAAACATCGAAGTGGACATATTTCCAGTTTGCAAATTCCGGCGTGATATGTTGAGTGCGTTTGTTTTGATCCGGTGCACGATATTTTGATAATAATTTGGACATATTATCTACCCTCAGTATTGCTTTTGCGTAAGTCAAGTCGTGATTAATTAAAACAATCCGGCATCCTTGGCAAATTTGTGTAAGTTGTTATAACCCATCGTTGCGTAGGTGAGCGGGTGCGCAACGGCAGGATCTTGTTCTGCTTCAACCACCAGCCAACCGTTATAATGGTGCTTTTTTAGTACCTGAAAAATTGACGGATAATCTACACAACCCTCTCCCGGTACGGTAAATACGCCATTCAGCACTGCATTAAGGAAACTGGTTTTACAATTTTTCACATCCTTGAGGACATCAGGGCGGATATCTTTGCAGTGAACATGGTTGATTCGTTCTGCCCAGCATTCTGCAACCGCCAATGGATCAGCACCAGCAAATGTCAGATGGCCGGTATCTAGCAACAATCCAACTTCATTTCCGGTATTTTTCATCAAATAATCAATATTTTCCGCAGTTTCAATGACGGTTCCCATATGGTGGTGATAAGCAATCTGAACGCCTTGTTCTTGAGTGTAATGAGCGAATGCAGTCAGTTTTTCACCGTATTCTTGCCAGCGATCAGCGGGAAATTGAGGGCGAAGATGGACCGGCTTGCGCTGATCGCCGTGAATGCAATTTGTCACTTCAGCAAATACCATCACATTAGCCCCCAGTTCGCGTAACAATGTCAGGTGAGCCTGTGCCGCTTTAATCTCTTCTGCTACCGAACGGGTGAGTAATTCACCAGAGTACCAGCCGGAGACCAGTTTTAGATCGTGTGCGGCAAGAATGGGGCCGAGTACGCTGGCTTGACGAGGGAATTTATTGCCCAGTTCAAAACCGGTAAAGCCTGCCTGACGGCCTTCAGTTAAACAGGTTTCCAGCGAGGTTTCTGCGCCAAGAGTGGGCAAGTCATCATTGGTCCAGGTTAGAGGGTTAATACCAAGTTGAACCGTCATTATGAGTCTCCAGTAAGATGAAATAATTTTGTTATATTCCTATCCGCGCTGACGCCACAGACTAATCAGGTTGTGATAGTTGGTTTTTATTTGTTGAATCAAGTTGTTATCATCAATTTCATTTTTTAGCCACTGTAGAGAAGGCCGACCGAACAGGGTTCTTCCGACAGCAAAACCTTTAACGATAGATTTTCCGGCTGCGGCATTGAAACCGGCTTTGAGTTCTTCCTGTGGTGCATCAAGACCAAGAATCACTACGCCGTGGCAATATGGGTCCCGTTGCTGGATTAAATGGTTAATCTTGTCCCAGCTATCGGCGCTGAGAGGTGGAAGTTTCCACCAATCCGGTTTAATGCCAAGGTTATAAAAGCGTTTGAGCGCCCGGATATAGTATTCATCTGCATGTTTCATTTCCGCAGGTAAGATCACTTCCAGCAAAAGTTCATGGCCGGACTTACCGCAGGCGGCATAAATTTCCTGAATTTTTTTCTCTTGTTCCAAACGAAGCGAGTGAGCATCTTCTGGATGAAAAAACACCAGACATTTAACGATCTGTTCCAGCGGCCAGTCGATCAGTTGGGAACCGATATTGCCATGTTCCAGACAGAGCGGGCGGGAGCCAGGGAGTTCAATTGGCCGGCCTATCCACCAACCCTGGCCGGTCATTTCATTTAGAACATCCTGACCAAAAGTGCTGTCACATAACAGGCCCGCTTTTCCTTGTAATCCAGCTTTTGCGGCCACTTCCCGGCTGGCACGCAGTAAAAGTTGTTTTAATAATGGGATCCGCTTGAGGCTGGTATCGGCTTGACGGGCCATGTCGATAAATTGGATACGGTGGTCAAATGCCATCACGTACAGTTCATCCCACTGATTTTTACGGGCGCCAATACGGTGAAGGTGATTTAGTGTTTCATCCAAATCGGGGCGTGGTACCTGATGGGTTCGTGACAGATAGTTATCAAGCTCTTTTTTATTTGGCATTGCCGGAGCACACCCATGACGGGAAACAACTAATGCACCACAGGCATTGGCGTAGGCACAAGCTTTCTCCCAGCCTTCGCCATTAAGGTAGCCCCGCAACAGGCCGGACATAAAAGCATCCCCCGCACCCAGTACGTTGAGGACATCAATCTGAATTCCCTGTACGGTAATGCTATCGTCCAGATCATCAGGAATTGCAGCGGTGAAAACAGAACATCCCAGTGGCCCACGTTTGCAGACCAGTTCCGCAGAAGTCTGTTCACGGATATTGCGTAGTGCTTCGATGGTATCTGTGGCACCGCCCGCAATGTGAAATTCTTCTTCTGTTCCAACAATCAGGTCAAACAGTGATAACACTTCCTGTAACTGGATGGTTACCTGTTCTGATTCGATATAACGGGTTTCACCATCTCCCAGAGAAGTCAGCCCCCAAAGTACAGGGCGATAATCAATATCAAGAACCGTTTTCACACCATTACCGCGGGCATAGTTAAGGGCAGTTAATACTGCCTCGCGGGTATTCGGATGAGAGAGGTGTGTTCCGGTAATTACCAAACAGCGGGCTGATGCAATGTATTCTTCGCTGAAATCATCACGGGTAATCGCCATATCGGCGCAGTTGTCACGATAGAAAATCAGCGGAAAAGTTGTTTTATCTTTGATCCCCAGTAGCACCAGTGCAGTAAGACGTTCTTTATCAGTAATCAGGTGGCTGGTATCACACCCGACGCGTTGTAACTCTTCCCGGAGAAAACGGCCCATGTGTTCATCACCAACTCTGGCCAGCATGGAAGATTTAAGTCCCTGACGGGCAGTACCATAGGCAACGTTACCGGAAGAACCACCAAGATATTTTGCAAAACTTCCCATGTCTTCCAGGCGAGCCCCGATTTGCTGACCATAAAGGTCAACGGCGATCCTTCCCATACAGATAACATCAAACTTTTTTTGCTGATCCATTGAACAACTCCTTATTGAGTACAACATCAAGTGTTGCTATGGTGTGCTCCGATAATGGAGCGTTAATTAAAAAAATTAATTAATTTCAGTGACATTCACCCAGCGCTGTTCTTTATAAGAATGGGCAATAGCATCCAGAATACGCGAGACTTTCCAGCCTTCGGTGAAATCCGGCCACATTTCTTGATTGTTGGCGATACCATTAATCAAATCCCTGATTTCCACTGTTTTTTGATCATTGAAGCCGATGCCATGACCCGCGCCGTTGCAGAATGGTGCGTAATCAGGGTGCTCCGGGCCAATAAGAATAGTTTTAAAACCTTGGCGGTTTGCGGGTTCATCGTGGCAGTAAAGTTTTAATTCGGCCATTCTTTCCTGTGTGAAACTCAACGTCCCTTTTGTTCCTGTGATGACGTAGTTCAATCCCATTTTTCGGCCACAGGCAATACGGGAAGTTTCAATAATACCCATTGCTCCGTGGTTGAAACGGACTATAGCGTGTGCTTGATCTTCGTTTTCTACCGCTACCATAATGCTGGAACCTGTTTCTTTCGGGCGTTTTTTAACGACGATGTCCATATCCCCGCAAACGGTTTGAATATCATCGACCAGATATTGCGCCATATTGATGATATGAGCAGCAAGATCACCCAATGCCCCTAATCCGGCTTGATCGTTGAAACAGTGCCAGTGAATAGGATTGCGTGGATCAGCCAGATAATCTTCGTTATGAGTGCCGTAGAAATGGACGACTTCACCGATTTCACCTTTTGATATGATCTCTTTAGCCAGTTGTGCCGTAGGGTTTTTTATATAGTTAAAACCTACCAGTGTTTTCACGCCGGCTTTTTTGGCTGCTTCGGCCATTAATTTTGCATCAGTTGAATTGAGTGCCAGAGGTTTTTCGCAATAAACATGTTTGCCGTGCTTAATCGCTTCAAGCGCCATCTCTTTATGAAGGAAATTGGGTGAGCAGATATCGACAACATCAATATCAGGATCTGCTACCAATTCGTGCCAATTATTGGTAAAGCGCCGGAAACCTAATGCTTTAGATCGTTTTGCTGCAAGTTCAGTCGTCACTTCCGCTACCATTTCACACACGAGTCTGCCGGCCAGAGGGAAAACAGTCGGAGCTTGTGTATAAGCAATTGCATGTGCCCGCCCGATGTAACCAGCACCAATTAATCCGATACGAATTTTTTTCATCATGGTTTCTCCGAATTAAAGCTGACAAACCGTTTATTGCGTGCAGTAGGTTTTTGAGTGTTTGTTAACCCTGGTTGTTGTCGCACACCTGTTATACGGAATGTTTGTTTCATGTTAAACTTTTTTAGAAATATTAATTTCGAGTTGTGATCTGATCAGGATTTTTCAGATAACATAGCGTTATAAAGAGATTTTTCTATTGTTTCTTAAACAGAACCTTACCCACTTTAGAGAACAGATAAAGCAGGATTAGTGCCGCAATCAGGTAATAAATAATCATTATTATTGTGGGAACATGATGTGCGAGAAATACGTACATAGAAATCGCGCCCAAAACAATTAACCATGCAACAGGTTTCACCATAGACCACGGCGTAATATCTACTTGCTCGGTATAAACATCTGCAAATGGTTTGGCTGGAAAGAAATAACCAATAGTCAGCATGAAAATAATATTGAGGGCAAATAAAATACCGACCAAATGAAAGAAATGCAGGTCAATTTTTAAAATGAAGTTACAGATAATATAAGCGGACATACCGAATAGCAGGCCGAGTTTAGCGGCAATAGGGGGCACACGTTTAGTCATTAAGCCGACCAGTACCACACTAAGAATGGGGGCGTTAAAAATTCCCTGTAATTGTTGAATGAGATAGAACAGGCCATCCGGCGCATTAGCAACTAATGGGGCAACGATCATGGTTATTAAAGCCAACCCAAGCCCCAGATATTTACTAACAGCGACGGTTTGAGCTTCGGTTGCTTTGTTGTTGATGCGTTGTCTGTAGATATTAACGATAAAAAGTGTCACAGATGAATTAAGTCCTCCACTAAATGTGGAGAATACGGCACCGACAACGACAGCCGCAAAAAAGCCAACCAATATTTCAGGCAAAACCAGATGTACCAATTGTGGATAGGCATTATCCGGGTTATCTATTTGTCCTTTGAAAATATGGAACGCAATAATGCCTGGCAGAATAATAATGGATGGAATGATGAGCTTAAAGAAGGCACACAACATGACGCCTTTTTGCCCTTCGGCCAAATTTTTTGCACCAAGCGCTTTCTGAACGATTGATTGATTGGTACACCAGAAAAACATATTGGAAACAATTAAACCGGTAAATAAAGTGGAGAAAGGAACCAGCGAATCCTCACTGCCGATAGAGTTAAATTTATCAGGGTTAGCCTGATAAACTGCAATTAACCCTTGCCAGGCATCGCCATTGCCGACATACAGCAAGGCAAAAATTGTTACCATTAATCCACCGACGATTAAGCCGACGCCGTTAATCGTATCCGCCACTGCAATCGCTTTAATACCCCCAAAGATAGCGTAAATGGCACCTAATCCACCGACACCCCAAACCATAACCCATAACGCTGTGGTTTTATCGACGCTGAATACATTTGAAACCTGGAAGAGACTTTCTAATGCAATCGCACCGGTATACAACACAATTGGCAGCAGTGAAATGACATACATAGCCAGGAATAGTATTGAGGTAATAAGCAGGGTATTTTTGTCAAACCGGCGTTCAAGATATTCAGGAATGGTTGAAATGCCGAATTTCAGATATTTAGGCAGGAAATAAATAGCAAATAAAACAATGGTAATCGCGGCTATTACTTCCCAGGCCATGACGATAAATCCGGCTCGGAATGCTAACCCATTTAGACCGACTAAATGTTCTGTAGAAAGGTTCATTAATAGCATAGAACTACCGATATAAATACCGGTGAGAGAACGCCCGCCAAGAAAATAGCCTTCAGTGGATTCTGTCAGCCGGGCATTATGTGTTTTGTAATAAGCAAAGCCAGCGACTAATAGGGTAAATCCGATAAATGAGAGAAAAGCTGACATATTATCCTCCACGCCTGATTGCCGGTTTTCAGGCAGAAATGAGCTGACGGGAAAGGGGTTTTTCCCGTTTTTATTGTGAAAATAAATTGTGGGTCAGTTATTCCGGTGTGGCCTGTTTTATAATTTGATTTCTTTACCAGAGTACAGGGATTCAAGCGCTTTATCGGCCAGATAGAGTGCCTGTTTGCCATCAAAACCACTGCATTCTGATGTGGCACGGTCAGCCATGACATTGACGAAATGATCCCATTCAGCAATGTAGGCATCCCGGTAACGTTGCAGGAAGAAGAGCTCTGGTCTGGCGGCTAAACAGCCGGTGTTTTCCCAGAGTTCAACGCTGTTTTCTTTGAGGTTACCGGCACTAAGCAACCCTTTTTCACCATGTAGTTCAATCCGCTGGTCATAGCCATAACCGGAACGGCGGCTGTTAGTAATAGTTGCCATTGCGCCTGATGGGAATTTCATAACGATAAAGGCGGTGTCAATATCACCTGCTTGCCCAATTGCCGGATCAACCAGATTACTGCCTTGGGCATATATTGAACATGGTTCTTCACCGAGAATAAAACGTGCCATATCGAAGTCATGTATTGTCATATCCCGGAACATCCCCCCAGAGGCTCTGACGTATTCAGCAGAGGGAGGCGAGGGATCACGGGAAGTAATGAGCAGAGATTCGGCTTTGCCTATTGTGCCGGTATCAAACAGTGTTTTTAACCGTCGGAATTGCGGATCGTAGCGACGGTTAAAACCAATAAATAAGGGGACTTGATACTGTTTAACGGTTTCAAGGCAGTGATGAACACGTTCAATATCAAGGTGAACCGGTTTTTCGCAGAAGATTTTTTTGTGATATTTTGCTGCGAGTTCGATCAGATCTGCATGAGTGTCCGTCGCAGAGGCAATAAGAACACCATGAACTTCCGGATCCGATATTGCCTGTTCAACGGCTTGTACTTTTGTCTGGTATTTCCGTGCTAAAGATTCAGCACTTTCTTGGTTCGGATCGACAACGGAATAAAGACAGGTTTCTGTATGATTAGCGATATTCGCTGCATGTACCTGCCCAATACGCCCGGCGCCAAATAATGCAATGTTGAACATGGATGCTCCTTGATACCTGAGGACTGCTTTTGGGATATTCAGGAATATATCAAATAAAACATTTATTTCAATTTAACTATATTTTGAAATTATATTTTTGCGTGCCGGATAGCATTTTGTAATTATAATATTGGATTTATGTTAATCAGATCACGTAAAGTAAAATTCGTACTGGCCGGAATAAACTATTTTTCCTTTAAAAACCAATGAAAATATCGATTCGATTAAGTTATTGCTGCGTTTAGCATAAAGATTGAATAAAAGGGTAAAGCAGTTTATTTTCGAAATAAAAATTTCAAAAATAGTGTTGAAATTCATCAGGGAAGGTGGCTTGCCAGATGGCAAGCCGTCAACCGTTAATACTGACGTATCTTGGTTGCAATCATCTCCTTTATTTTCTTTGATGCGGATTCTATCGCGGGATTCTCTGCTACCTGTGCCGTTCCTATTCGCCACCATGATTCATAATCATGTGTCATGGTCTTCGGCAGTACTTTGATATCTATCAATACGGGTAAGGCCTGTTTTCTGGCTTCCTGTAATGCGTAAAACAGCTGTTGTTCATCGTGAACGCTGTAACTTTTGCAGCCGTAGCTTTCGGCATTTTTGGCAAAATCGACTTTAATCAGTTTTCCATCCATGTCACCACTTTCTGGGTTCCGGTAACGGTTTTCTGTACCAAAACTGCCCATTCCCTGGCTCATTTGCAAGTTGTTGATACAGCCGAATCCGGCGTTATCAAACAGTAGCACGGTGATTTTGATATTTTCCTGTACTGCGGTTTGCAGCTCTGAATGAAGCATCATATAAGAGCCATCACCCGCTATGGCATAAACGGGTTGGTCGGGACAAGCGAGTTTGGCACCAATAGCAGCGGCTATCTCATAGCCCATACAGGAATAGCCATACTCAAGATGATAGGTATCCGGTTGTTTAGGTTGCCATACCCGCTGTAAGTCGCCGGGTAGGGAACCTGCGGCACCAACAATAATCGCTTCGGGTTCAAGGTATTTATCCAGTAATCCCAATACCCTGGTTTGTGTCAGGCGGGTTTGTAATGTCTGGCGGTATTCTTCCAATTTATCATCAAGATGACCGGGGATTTCTGGCGTAAAACCTTCCTGATACTGAATTTCGAATAGACGATTTAACTCTTTTCGCCACACTGCCTGCGCCTGAGAAATTTCATCTTGATAACTACTGCGATAATTCGATTGAATAAGCTGCTCTGCAATAGCAGTTAATCCTGCCCGGGCATCTGCCACAACAGGGACCGCATCCAGTTTACCGGCGTCGAATTCCGCTACGTTGAGAGTGAGAAATTCAACCTCTGGATTTTGAAATAGCGACTTGGATGCGGTTGTGAAATCAGTAAACCGGGTACCGACGCCAATAATTAAATCCGCTTCTTTGGCTATCAGGTTGGCTGTAAGACAGCCTGTTGTGCCTAAACCACCACAATTAAGTGGATGGCCGGCAACCACCGCGCTTTTACCTGCCTGTGTTTCAGCAAAAGGGATATTGAAGTTTTCTGCGAACTGACGGAAAGCTTCATGGGCTTCTGAATAGCGCACACCGCCACCGCAGATTAACAAGGGCTTTTTCTTGCGGCTGATGAGTGTCACTGCATCGTTGATCATGGCGACAGATGCTGGGCGGCGTTCAATACGATGGATCCGTTTTTGGAAGAAATAGTCAGGAAAATCCCAAATCTCGCCTTGAACATCTTGCGGCAGACAAATTGTGACAGCGCCGGTATCAGCGGGATCGGTCAGAACTCGCATGGCATTAATCATTGCGCTCATGAGTTGTTCCGGTCTGGAGATACGATCCCAGTAACGGGAAACAGGGCGGAAACAGTCGTTTGTGCTAATAGTAGCGTCATGGAATTGCTCAACTTGCTGTAAAACCGGATCAGGTTGGCGACAGGCGAAGAGATCACCGGGTAATAGCAACAGCGGGATCCGGTTAGCTGTAGCGGTTGCAGCGGCGGTTACCATATTGGCAGAACCAGGGCCGACAGAGGAGGCCACAGCGAAAATCTGTTTGCGCTTTTTCTGCTTGGCAAAACCGGTTGCGATATGGGCCATGCCTTGCTCATTGCATCCCTGGTAAACGGTCAAGTGACCGGGATCTTGCTCCAGTGCTTGGCCTAATCCGACAACATTACCATGACCGAAAAGGGTAAAAATTCCTCTGATGAAGGGGGATTGTTCACCGTCTATTTCCACATATTGTTGATTCAGGAATTTCACCAATGCTTGAGCGGTTGTCATTGTTGATTTGTTCATGCTACAGAACTCCATTTTATTCCATCGTTGGCATGATAAAACTGCTGGCATGATGTTCTAACCTGATACTTTCCGGCCAACGGCTGGTGACTGTTTTCATGCGGGTGTAGAAACGGACCCCATCATTGCCATGAACGTTAAGTGGACCAAAAATTGAACGTTTCCAGCCACCAAAGCTGTGGAATGCCATTGGTACCGGAATTGGGACATTAATGCCGACCATACCGGCCTGTACCTCTTCGCTGAATTGGCGGGCGGTTTCTCCATCGCAGGTGAATATGGCGGTACCGTTACCATATTGATGGTGATTAATTAACGTTAGTGCGGTGGCATAATCAGGTACACGAACAATGGCCAGGACCGGGCCGAAAATCTCTTCCTGATAGATTTTCATCTCTGGCGTGACGTTATCAAACAGCGTCGGGCCAATAAAATAGCCATTTTCATAACCGGGAACATTGAGTTGACGGCCATCGATCAGTAGGCTGGCCCCTTGTTCTTCGCCGCTGGCGATATAGTCACAGATTTTGGCTTTGTGCTGGGCTGAGATAACCGGGCCCATATCATTCTCTTTACTTGCAGTCATACCGGGGCCGACAGACATTTTGCTGATCTGTTGATGTAGTTTTGCAATCAAGGCATCAGCGGTTTCATCCCCAACCGCTAATACCACAGACAGCGCCATACAACGTTCTCCTGCCGCGCCAAAAGCTGCACCCATAATGGTGTTACAAGCCATATCAAGGTCCGCATCCGGCATGAGAATACAGTGGTTTTTTGCCCCCCCGAGTGCCTGACAGCGCTTCCCATGAGCAGAGGCCGTCGTGTAGATATATTCGGCGATAGGGGTAGAACCAACAAAGCTAACGGCTTGTACTCTCGGATCAGTCAATAGTACATCAACTGCCTCTTTATCGCCGTTGACAACATTAAATACGCCATCAGGTAAACCGGCTTGTTTAAGCAGTAGTGCCAATTCAACAGCAAGAGAAGGATCTTTTTCTGAAGGCTTCAATACGAAAGTGTTTCCTGTCGCCAGAGCGATAGGAAACATCCACATAGGAACCATTGCCGGGAAGTTAAAAGGGGTGATACCGGCACAAACACCTAAAGGTTGCATCAATGAGTGGCTATCGACGCCTGTTCCGGTATTAGCGGAATGTTCACCTTTTTGCAAATGAGGAATGCCACAGGCAAATTCAACGACTTCCAGACCACGAGTTAATTCACCGATAGCATCTGAGTAGATTTTTCCATGCTCTTCTGAAATCAGTTGCGCTAATTTGTCTATATTGGCTTCCAGTAATGTTTTGAACTGGAACATCACACGGGCACGTTTAAGCGGTGAAATTTTAGACCATTCGCGATAAGCCTGATGAGCAGTTGCAATTGCCTGCTCAACTTCATCGGCTGTGCTTAGTGCGACCTGACGTATCTGTTTTCCCGTCGCTGGATTGAAAACAGGAGAAAAACGGGTGCTGTGACTAGGAATGAGTTGCCCGCTGACATAATTCTTTATTTGTTCCATTCTAAGCCTCTCTTGCAGATGTTAATGTTTGTACTGAATCAGAAACGTTGGTAACAGGTATATGGAATATTTATTTCATTTTCAATGATATTTGGCGCAAAAAGCAATTGGTGTGATCGGCGTAATGTTTTTATGAATAGTTGGTAATTAGGTAACTAATTAGTTGTTAATCAATATGATGATAATAGTAAATCATGAAAATTAATGGATTATATATTTCATTTTCAACTATAAAAATGAAATATGATTCATCTTATGCTGCAAAACTATTACAATTGCTGGCGATAAATTTTATGGGGGATTTATGTCTGTAGCATCGAATCTGAATGAATTTCAAGAACAAGTCCGTTCACGCTATGGTGAATTGAGTAAACGCTTGCAACAAGTAGCCCGATATGCGCTGGATAATACTAATAGTATGGCTTTTGATACGGTTGCTGTGATAGCCAAAGAAGCTGATGTTCCTCCATCAACATTAATTCGTTTCGCTAATGCGTTTAATTTCAGCGGCTTTAATGAAATGAAACAGCTATTTCGTGTGCATATGGTAGAAGAGACCGCCAGTTATGCAGACAGAGCCAGATTATTCAGGGAACTGGATGGTGAGCAGGAGCCGCTGGAAGATCCACAGCATATTTTGCAGGAATTTGCTCGTTCAAATGTGCAGGCTATGCAACAGTTAGCTACCCGAACAGCCCCTGAAGATTTAAAAAACGCGGTAGACTTATTGGCTCAAGCTAAGAATATCTACATTATTGGGCTGCGCCGTTCTTTCAGTGTGGCTGTTTATCTCTCTTATGCATTGAGTCATCTGGAATGCCGTCCATTATTAGTGGATGGTTTGGGGGGGATGTTCAGGGAGCAAATGAACTTAATCGGGCAAGAAGATGTTGTCGTTTCAATCAGCTTTACCCCTTATGCAGAAGAGACAGTGATGATCAGTGAGAGGGCAGCGAAGGCCGGGGCGAAACAGATAGTGATTACTGATAGCCAGATTAGCCCCCTTGCCAGTTTCAGTGATGTCTGTTTTGTGGTTAAAGAAGCACAGGTGGATGCATTTCGTTCCCAGTCTGCAACGTTGTGTTTAGTGCAATCTTTGGCAGTTGCTCTGGCTTATCGGCAAGGAAACACTATTTAATTTTGAAATGGCGTTCTTGTATTCCTGATGAACACTTTAATCATTATTAACCCGTTGGTGCCGGCGGGTTAATTTCTACCGGGTTAGTGGAAAAATCTCTGTTTAAACAAAATGTAAACCTGATATTGATAACCGGTTTTTTATACGTAAATGTTGTTGATTCCTATTGACAATAATTATTTAATAATCGTTTGGAGTTATGGTTTTAAAGAGGGATCACACGATGATTAAAGGATCGCGTTACATTTTCGTCATTTTATCTGCAATTTCTTTCCAGTCATTTGCTTTAAATTTCCATTACAAAAGTGATATTCCGGCAGACAATAAGCCATCGGCAGAATATATGAAGCAGAGAGAAAATCTTGAATCCAACCATTTGAATGTGGATAAACTCACTGCGGATAATGAACTTGTGAAAAAATGGGAACAGAAAAAACAGGTTGAAGAAACAAAAAGATATGCCGAACGCTGGCAGGATGATGAACGATTTAATTATGGGATCAATGGAGGATTGAATCATAGATTTAATGATTCAATCCAGCGGGATATTGAACGAGCTCATCGAATTGAACAGAACGGGGGAATGACCAGAAGTAACTTTTTTGATAAGAAATGATCACTATTCAAAGTTATTTGAGTAGTAAATTAAATGAGTTCACCTCTATAATTTATTGGTTAACAGTCGTAACCCTTTGGCTGATATTGCTTTTTTGTCCGGCTATGCTTCCCAGTTGAACATTTGAATGGTTATTTAAGGGATGGTGCTCAATAAGAGTGAACAGGCAATACAGGCTTATTTTTCAATGGATTGATGGTATTGCAGTTGATACATATCTGGATCCTCATAACTATTAAACTGAGGGAAATAAATATAGTTAAGCCATCAATCATAACGGCAGTACACTGATGGATTTGTTTTTAGGGGCATAAAGCCATCTTATGATTCAGATGGCTTTATGCTGGCGATAAATATTATTGAGCTTTTGCTTCTGACTTATCAGCATAATTGAGTAGACGGCGGATGGGGACAATTAACACCATCAACACGGCCGCGCAAATAATCAGAGCCAGAGATACGCGGGAGAACAGATCAGGCAGGCTGTCCAGTTGATCTGCACGAACATGTCCACCAATCAGGCCTGCGGCCAGATTACCCAGTGCATTTGCACAGAACCACAAGCCCATTACCTGACCACGCATTCGGGATGGTGCCAGCAGCGTCACAGTGGCAAGGCCAATCGGGCTAAGGCACAGTTCACCGAGTGTCAGAAACAGAGAACTGGATACCAGCCAGAAAGGAGAAACGGTTTCACCTGTTGCCAGCACATTTTGCGCAGCCAGAATCATCACGCCAAAACCACCAGCGGCTAACAGAAGACCAATAATGAATTTACTGATACTGCTTAGGTTGATATTGTTTTTTGCCAATCTGGGCCAGAACCAACTGAATACGGGGGCCAGCAGGATAATAAACAGTGCATTAATCGACTGGAACCATACTGTCGGGATCTCAAACCCCATTACCATACGGTCAGTATAATCATTGGCAAACAGGTTGAATGAAGTTGGTGTTTGCTCGTATGCAGACCAGAAGAATGCAGCAGATACCAGCAGGATAAAACAGACCAGCAGGCGCGAATGGTCACTACTGCTTAAGCCGGCAAACAGGAACAGATAGGCAAAGTAAAGTATTACACAGGATGAGATCACATAGACCATTGTGCTGGCTACGGTTATCGGATTGAATGGAATTATACCAAGGATTAGCAGAGCAATAATGGCAATTATAGCGATAACAGTAGCAAAGACCCATTTGCCGACGTTTTTACGCTTTACTGTAGGGCGATCCCAATTTGAATCCAAACCACCCTCTTTATCATATTGGCGCATCAAAGGGATCGTGTAGAAACGGAATATCAATAGGGCAGCCAGCATTCCCAATCCACCGATACCAAAACCCCAGTGCCAGCCATAGTCACGAACCAGCAAGCCTGTAGTCAGCGGAGCAATGAAGGAACCAATGTTAATTCCCATATAGAATAGGGAAAAACCACCATCACGGCGTGGGTCATCTTTTTTATACAGAGTTCCGACCATAACGGTGACACAGGTTTTAAACAGTCCTGTACCTAGTACGATCAGTAATAAACCGATGAAAAACAAGTGATGACTTAAAAAAGCGGAAAGTGCGATAGACAGATGTCCTAACGCAATAATGATCGAACCATACCAGACGGCTTGACGTTGACCTAACCAGTTATCTGCCAGCCATCCGCCAGGCAGGGCAGTCAAATAAACACTACCGGCAAAAATACCAACAATAGCAGCTGCTTGTTCACGAGGAATACCCATACCACCATCGTAGATGGATGCCGCCATAAACAAGATCAGTAGTGGGCGAATACCGTAGTAAGAGAAACGTTCCCACATTTCTGTGAAGAACAGCGAACTTAATGGATAAGGATGCCCAAAAAAGGTTCGGTTTTTTGTGTTGTTAATAGAGGATTGCATCTAAGTTTTCCTGTAATACTGCACTCTGGGAGTGTAGTGTGTGCAACAAATCAAGCTCTTGAAAAGCTCTCTCAGCGTTGGTTTAGAGCAAACAAAAAAGCCACGCTTTTTTAGTAAATGACATCCTGTCTTATTAATATATTTTTAACATACTTTCCGGCTAATTTTATTAATAAACAGGATATCTCGTGCTTTATATTCCATTTTTCATGGTAAAGTTCGACAGAAATCTCATTTTTTATCACGTAATGATGATAACTATTGACTTATTCATATTTTTGTAAATAAAAAGATTTTAAAGTCATTCAATAATAGTTATGAGATATAAATAATTTTTTCAGAGTCCAGATATTGAGAGTGATAATGAAAGGTAAAAAAGTACAGTCATTTGATTGTTAGCTTTGTTTTTATTTAGCCATTTTAGTTTCTATTTTTTGTATAAAAATCGGTAATGAATAGGATTAAAAGGTACAACACCAGTATTGGAATAAGATAATGGACTATCAGGCTGTATTGAAACTCATTATGGCCGTTTCTTGGATGAAGAAACAGCCGCTAATGATATTTAATGAACTTTGTCAGCCTGCCCGTACAGAGAAGGCTGACCATTAGGTCGGGTTTTAAAGCGACGATGTAGCCACATATATTGATCAGGAGCCTGTAAGATCTCCTGTTCCACGATTTTGTTCATAAAAGCTGCTGCTTTCACTTCATCATCTTTAGGGAATCCATCTACCGCAGGTTGAATAATTAATTCATAACCTTTTCCGTCAGGCAGACGGCGGGGGGTAAATGGGATCATTGCCGGATCAGCGAGACGCGCAAGGATAGAGGTGCCTGTGGTTGTTGCAGCATGTTCTACCGCAAATAGTGGCGCGAATACGCTATTTCGTGGGCCGTAATCATGATCGGGCGCGTACCAGACGATTTCACCATTTTTCAGGCAGCGGATCATGCCTTTGACATCTTTCCTATCCAGCATATATTTGTTGGAGCGCAGTCGTCCCCATATTTGTAACCAATCCACGACCGGATTATCATTTGGGCGGTAAACACCAATTCCCGGATTGAGTAAACCGATAATTCTGGCACCCAGTTCCAGCGTCAGGAAATGAATACCGATAACGACAATTCCTTGTCCACTAGCCTGGATTTTCTGGATGTTTTCCCGCCCGGTAACTTTAAACCAGCGTTCTACCCGCCAGTCCGGCCAAAACCAGGCTATACCTGTTTCAAATACCCCCATTCCGACGGATTCGAAGTTTTTTATTAGCAGCTCACTGCGTTTCTCTTGCGACATATCCGGAAAACATAGCTCAAGATTTCTTTCGGCAATTCTGGTGCGTTTTTTCAAAAAGCGCATGGAGAATCTGCCCAGACGGGTGCCTATCCAATAAATAATGGGGTAGGGGAGCAGGACCAGCAAGTAAAGCAGGCTGATACCAAACCAGGTAAGCCAATAACGGGGATGAAGCAATGAGCGTTGAAAAGAAGGTGCGTGTATCATGGATTCTCAGGTTATTTATGGTTCCAAATAAGATGGACAAAACAATTCGCCTATTGTGACACTTTTTGACGGGATATCGAAGTTTTCAGACATGAAATGTTTAGGATATCGATTGTGAGTCATGTTCTGGCCGGTTCTACTAAACTGCCTGCTGTTTTCTTTCGCTAGTAGAGTGGCGTGTTCGTCTGTCATCCAGTTTTGCTATCCGTAAAGAATGATGTCTTATAAGTTGTTGATAAATAGTTATTAAAATAGTTTTCTAGAGGCTATTTACAATGTGGGTGGATAATATTACTGTTTGTATAAACAGTAATGTTCGTGGAGGGAAAAACTATGCATGTAGAAGTGACTATCGATAAATCTAAGAAGCTGCCAAAAGGTGCTGTCCCCGCTCTTGCTGTAGAACTGGATAACCGTCTTAAACGCCGTTGGCCTGATATTAAAACCAATGTGAAGTTAGCGGGTAATGATGGGCTATCTGTCTGTGGTGGTACTCCCGATGACAGGAAAGTTGTTGAAGAAATTCTGCAAGAAACATGGGAAAGTGCTGATGATTGGTTCCAGCCCTGAATGAGGGTTAAGCTAAATTACAGCCAGTTAAACCTGTCGGTTGCCAGCAACCTGAGGTGTTTATCCTATAATCTGTGATGTGAAGGATTTCATGATCAATCGATGGGAGGGGAAGACCTCCCATTTTATTATTGATTTCCTGTTACCGCGTTACAAATTACTACTCGTTGAAAATCATTTTCGTTATCATACCTGCTTGATGGCGGAGGTCATCACTTATTACATTTAATCTTATGACTTGAAATTCAGGAAAGTACACCATGCCAGTGTTACATAACCGCATTTCTAATAAAGAGTTGAAAGCACGTATGCTGGCGGAGAGCCAGCCTCGTACTACCATCTCTTTTTATAAATATTTTAATATATTAGATCCTCAGGCTTTCCGCGATAGCCTGTATCAACAGTTTACTGAGTTTTCAGTATTTGGCCGGGTTTATATTGCCAAAGAAGGGATCAATGCACAGATAAGTGTACCAACTCATCAGCTGGAAGCATTTAAAGCGTTATTGTATTGCGTCGATCCTGCATTGGATAATTTGAGGTTGAATATCGCCCTTGATGATGATGGAAAATCTTTCTGGGTTTTGCGTATGAAAGTGCGTGACCGCGTAGTGGCTGACGGTATTAAAGATGAAACTTTTGATTCATCAAAAACCGGTGAATATCTTAAAGCAGAGCAGGTCAACCAGATGTTGGATGATCCTGAGACGCTATTTGTCGATATGCGTAATCACTATGAATATGAAGTCGGGCATTTTGAAAATGCAATTGAAATTCCTTCTGATACCTTCCGTGAACAATTGCCAATGGCAGTGGAAATGTTGCAGGATAATAAGGATAAAAACATTGTGATGTATTGCACCGGTGGTATTCGGTGTGAAAAGGCCAGTGCTTATATGTTGCACAATGGTTTTAGAAACGTATATCACGTAGAAGGCGGTGTTATCGAATATGCCCGTAAAGCCAGGGAGCAGGGATTACCAGTGCGTTTTATGGGTAAAAACTTTGTATTTGATGAGCGGATGGGAGAACGTATTTCAGATGATGTCATTGCTCATTGCCATCAATGTGGAGCGTCTTGTGATAGCCATATTAATTGTAAGAATGATGGTTGTCACCTGTTGTTTATTCAGTGCCCGGAATGTGCTGCTAAATTTGAAGGTTGTTGTAGCGAAGCATGTGGGGAAGAAGTCAGGCTACCCGAAATGGAACAGCGTGTTCGTCGGGCTGGTCGAGAAAATGGAGCAAAAATATTTAATAAATCCCGGCATCGTCTACAGGAAGGATTGAATATTACCTCATTACAGTTGACTAAATAGTATTGTTAATAGCTGGCACAGAGAGATTGTTGTGCCAGTTTATTTTAAGATAATAGCTTTTTCAGTAGAGATATTTAAATATATTGTAAATAAAACAGAGTTCAATTCTATTATGCACTTTTATTTTTTCAGCAATATGCCTTTTATGAGAGTATACTGTGCTATTACTGATGTTTAGTTTTTGGGATATCCGGTAATTCGGAGCTTCTTTCATCCAGTAATCGATGACTTTATGCTCTTGAGGACTAAAAATAGAACAACATTCATCAATTGTCGCCCGATGTTTCTGAATTTCTTGTAATGTTATTTGACTCAATTTATTAAGTAAATAGGGAAGGTTTTTCTTTGCCAGAATAAAAGTATTGTTTTTCAGTGCAATATGATTTTCACAGTAAGGATAGTCGCTATTAAGGTATATATAGATACGTGTGTTACCTACAAGAGTAATAAATTTCTGTAAATGAGAACAATAACTGGAATGGTGACAATAATGAGTTAAATTAACTAAAATAATATCAGGAGAAAAACGTGCTACAATATCTATAGCTTCGTTAATTGAAGGTGAATTAACAATTTCAATATTTTCAACATTGTCGTTTTTCTTTAAAAACTCACTGATACCTGAACGGGTGTAATAGCACTCTTCAACGACTAAGATTTTCATTATTGTACGCCCCTGTTCCTGTTTGGCCGAACTCACAATAAACGCCTTATCTATCGATAGTCAACTCGGCAATTGCGATAGTTAAGTCAGCTTAATCCGAAATTATTATCTAATGATATGGTATTATAGACAAAATCGTTGGGGTGAATCAATGTGCCTCCAGGCCGGACACCCAGTTACTCGGGTGTCCGGGCTTGAGATTATTAATGCTTAGTATGGTTCAGATCGCTGTATTCTGAGGATTCGATCTTTTCAATTCCTGCCTGGAGGATGTATATCAACTGCTTTGCAATGTCAGTTGTCAACCATAAGGTTCTATCTACCATGACATGTTCTGGTGTTTGATCTTGGGAGGACAAATAGTGAAGGCGTAGCATCACGGCATCATACGTATCAACGGTACTGACATCCCAACCTACAACAGGATGCGTTTGAATAACTTCATCTTTACTGCCCATAAAACCTCCTAATCAGATCACTGCATTATTTATTAATATCATTGACTAAGAGCAAACTACCTCATTCTTGAATGAGTCATTATCAGTATATGCTTTTTAATGAAAGTAAGAAGGTTTTTTGTTAGGAATTATTGGCCCATTCGCTGGTGGGTTGATAGGCCATGTAAGTTAATGGGGACGATGACTATCCCCATGTGTATGTCAGTCTGCTACTTTTACTTCCCAGCGAGCATCTTCGCCAGCCAAAAATGGAATAAGTTTTTCATTGTTGCAATCAATGTGCTCAATGACCATGGAAGATTTGCGAGTCAATTCGACAAAGCCTTCGTTGACGGGCAGTCCATAAAATTTAGGGCCATTAAGTGAACAGAAAGCTTCAAAATGGTGTAATGCATTCATCTCTTCAAACACTGTTGCGTAAGCAGGTAATGCAGATGGCGCGTTAAATACGCCGGCACAGCCACAGGGTGACTCTTTTTTGTGCAGCGAGTGAGGTGCAGAGTCTGTACCTAAGAAAAAGCGATCACAGCCACTGGCGATGACGGCTCGCAAAGCATCCTGGTGAATATTGCGTTTCAGAATAGGCAGACAGTACAGGTGTGGGCGTATTCCACCAACCAGCATGTGGTTACGGTTGAACATTAAGTGTTGTGGAGTTAATGTTGCTCCCAGATTATTACCGCCTTCCAGTACATATTGGGCAGCTTCTTTGGTTGTTATGTGTTCAAACACAATTTTCAGTGCCGGGAACTGATTACGCAATGGTTCCATTACCTGTTCAATAAAACGGGCTTCTCGATCAAAAATATCGATATGGGAAGCAGTAACTTCACCGTGTACGAGCAGAGGCATCCCCAGTTTTTCCATTATTCCTAATAATGAATAAATATTCTTTATATCAGAGACACCGTGACTTGAATTGGTTGTAGCATTGGCAGGGTAGAGCTTACAAGCGGTAAAAATGCCTTCTTTATAACCCATTTCTATCTGAAAACTATCAGTAGAATCAGTAAGATAACAAGTCATAAGAGGCTGGAAATTATCCCCTTCGGGGATGGCTGCCAGTATTCTGTCTCGATAGGCTTTGGCACTAGTTACGTCTGTAATCGGCGGAAGCAGATTAGGCATGACGATAGCCCGCCCGAAATAGTGACTGGTATAAGGAACGACAGTTTTTAACATTTCACCATCACGGAAATGAATGTGCCAGTCATCAGGGCGGCGGATTTTTATTGTATATGATTTAGTGGTCATGAAACCGGCTCCAGTATATATGATAGGAAGGAAATATGCTGAGTTCAGCATATTCAAGCCGGGAATGGATAATAAAGCTAAAACAGTTAAATAGCTATTAATGAATGTAATCTTTAGTAAAAAATTTAGTTAAATCAATAAGCTTAGGGTAATCAGAGGTGGATTTTCTTATCAACAAGAAAAAAATGAAATATGAGGGTAAAACAAGAAATGAAGTTGGCTCCTCCAACTGGACTCGAACCAGTGACATACGGATTAACAGTCCGCCGTTCTACCGACTGAACTATGGAGGAACTCCTTCACAACGGGGCGCATATTAGCGGCACACTTTTGCTTTGTCAAAGCAGAAAACGACAAATAAGGTTTGTTTGCTGGTAAACTGAACTTGTTGGTTTGTTTTTATGCTGAATAATAGTTGTTTGCTGGAATGGTATGCTACAAAGGTGGGTTTGATAGAATTATTGTGTCTTTGTCACATTGTCAGTGACTGGCGAGATTAGGAAAGCAAAAAGCCCGCATCAAGCGGGCTTTTCTTAATTTGGCTCCTCCAACTGGACTTGAACCAGTGACATACGGATTAACAGTCCGCCGTTCTACCGACTGAACTATGGAGGAATTGCGTTACAACGAGGTGCATATTAGCGGTACACTTTTGCTTTGTCAAAGCAGAAAATAACAAATAAGGTTTGTTTGCTGGAAAACTGAACTTGTTGCTCTGTATTTATGCGGAATGAAGGTTGTTTGTTGGAAACTGTATGCTATGGAAGTCAGTTGATTAGGATTATAAATGTTACGTTGTAACTGAAGAGTGGGGTCAGAAATGCAAAAAGCCCGCACTAAGCGGGCTTCTCTAATTTGGCTCCTCCAACTGGACTCGAACCAGTGACATACGGATTAACAGTCCGCCGTTCTACCGACTGAACTATGGAGGAATTGTTCCTGAGAACGGGGCGAATAATAGCTAGGTATTTAGGGCTTGTCAAAGGGGAAAATTGAAAATTGAGTTTGATTGATTAACTGATGTCCAAAATTGTGTTTTTTACTATTTTTTAATCAATCAAACTTTCCAGTTCAGGAAATACAAGAATTAACTAATATCTATCTATGATAGTTAGATAGTGGAAATGTTATCTGTTTTTTATTTATAAAATAATTGATTATGAGTATTAAAAATATAAGTAAATATATATCCAGTAACTTTATTTCAATGTTATTTATAGAATTTTTATATTTAATAATAATTTCCTATTTTATTTATTTTAACAGGTCACTTATTGTCTTTTGATATTTATTAGTGAATTTACTTGTCTATAATTCTTAATTGAAAAAGTAATTTGTTCTCTAACCTCCAATTTGTAAAGCATGGTATTAATCGAGGCTGAAACAGATGTAAAAGAGCTCGCCATTGATAACGAAGTTTTATTCACCGCTAACATGCTAAGATATTTTTAATTTAGTAATAGATATATATTAACATACAAAATGCAATAAAATAAGTAAAAGCCATCTCAGAAAAATATTGGATATTATAAAGTTAAACTGTTATTGAGGAGGTAAAAATAATCCTAAATATAAAATCAGTAGCTAGTATTTCTCCCGAAAAGAGTGATTGATTTTCTGGTGATTTCTATAAAACAAATGAGGAAAAGTCATGAAGTTTTTAATTAATACTGATGTAACTAACTGGGTTTCACATAAAGATTGGTTTAACGTTCCATTACGATTGTTTGTAGTTCCAAAGGATGATGATGGCTCGGTATTATTAGATAATTATAAAAGTAAAATTGTGGTGCATGGCTTGAATGATGGCGAATATGAAATTGTAAATAACAATAACATATTTGATCCTATCAGTAGAACATCTGAAATATGGGTAAAAGTCAAAACAGATCAAAAAGTTAATGCTACAGTTAAGTTTGTTGCTGAAGTCACAGATGCGAGTGACAATGTAGTTGCAGAAGCCGTTCTAGATCGATTCAAGCTTAAATCAACAGGATTGGCTGCGCCTATATATCCGGCAAATTATGATAATGTTATTGACAGTGGTGATATAAGAGCAGGTGTTAAAGTACTTTTTGCTGATTCGAATATTTTAAATAAGCATGAACTGAAATTTATTTTTGATAATAATGTTGAAGTTGTTCCAAGTGTACAAGATAGTAATGATATCCGTAGTTTACCTGTAAAGAATTCTCTTCTTACTGCGGGTAAACACGATAGTGTTTATTATACTATTAGCGAAAGCGGTAGTGCTAAATTCTCTACTGTTCAACGTATACGTGTAGAGCTTGATGAAAATCCTGGGACAACTCAGATTCGTCGTGATTTGGAAGTGCCGTATATTGATGAATATGATGAGAGTAGAGGGCGACCAATTGGTGAGAGTATTATTGATTATGATATCAATATTATGGTCAGCGATGTTAAACTTAAAGATAAGGTATTGAAAGAAGGTACAGTTCACATTAAAGGGTATTCTGCTGATAATCAGGACGCAGGAGAGATATTATTAAAGATAGAGTCTTTAAGTGGTGATGAAAATAATATTTTCCGTTTAGCTGTAATTAATCCTAAAGGAAATGTTGATGGCCAGCCGGGTGGTATTGATTTTTTCAATTATATAGGTAATGGTCAAGTAAGGATTCATTACGAAATATCATTTGTTGGTGAAGTAAACATACTGCATAAATCTAAAGAGAGAGTTTATAAAGTCGTTCTTGATTAATCAGGTTGGTATTCCTAAATGCGTTGTTGTATACATAAAAAAAGCCCAATTCACATTGGGCTTTTTTCTCAGACTTTGCATCTGATAGTGTCGGAAATTCTTTGTAGCATCTCCGAACTTAAATTTGGCTCCTCCAACTGGACTTGAACCAGTGACATACGGATTAACAGTCCGCCGTTCTACCGACTGAACTATGGAGGAATCGTTCCTGAGAACGGGGCGCATGTTAGCGATGAACTGAAACGCTGTCAACGCAAAAAATCTTATTGTTTTATTGTTTGTTCGCTATATGAACACATTGTGTTATAACTATGCTACTTTACTGAAACTGAGTACTTTTATTTATCATCGGCAATGATGTCTCTGTATGCGATTGCTCAGGGAATGCCATGATATAAACATCATAAAAATGTATTTCACCTTTCATTTTTATAATACGCTTGATTTCATCCTTTATTGCCAACGGAACATGAGGGTGGAGATGGAGTTCGTTAATGGCTTGGTCTGAGATTTTTTCGCTGACGAACCATTCGCCGTTGTAACATACTCGTAGATCAAGCACACCGATATCATCAAACCGATATACGGGCTTAATTTCGAATAATAAAACAGCCGCCATAATAATGAAAAGTACGGTGAAGGCTAGCAGTGAAAGTAAACCAAAATATGGGGCGTACCAGATAAGTGCAGAGAGAGTCAGGTAGGAAACGAGCATAGCCAGGCAAAGGTAAGGATGGTTGCTGATAAACTGGCTGTTAATACGGAGTTTGCCATCACGCTGTTCTTCAATGTTGATTCGTTCAAGATCCTGGATCAGTATCTGCTTAATGATATTCATATGTTGACCTGATTAAATGAAGAGAAAGTGAAATATTTTCATAATTATCGGTCCTTAAGGCTAGCATGAGAGAGACTAGCTGACGTAGATCAGTTGTTATATTTTAATCTATCAACTGTTATTGATTGAGATTAATCCTAGTGCTTTCATTAAGATAAAGGTTGAATAAATCAAAAAAATTTATAATTAATGACTTTATTTTTTATATTATTGCTCTAATAATGAGCGAAGGCGTTTTTTTTAAAACATGAATGCATAAAAAGGTTGCTATTCTTTTTCTATCATGAGTTAATGCAGCCGGCCTGATAAACAGACCTACTTTATGTACGACATCTTGAGTTAATGAGTTATGTGTAAGTGTTATCCTCAGATAGCCTTTGTTGACCGTTTCCTTCTTAGTGCCTCCATAAGTAATAGCTGATAACTGGCCAGTACATGCCCATGTTGGCAAAATTTTTTTGATATATAGGAAAGTCACAATGTCTGACAAAATGAAAGGTCAAGTGAAGTGGTTCAACGAGTCTAAAGGCTTCGGTTTCATCACCCCAGCTGACGGTAGCAAAGACGTATTCGTTCACTTCTCTGCCATTCAGGGTAACGGTTTCAAAACTTTGGCAGAAGGCCAGAACGTAGAATTCACCATTGAAAATGGTGCTAAAGGCCCAGCAGCAGCAAACGTAACTGCTATCTGATTGCCTGAATGATTTTTAAGTCCGTCATTGTCTCAATATAGTGGCGGGCTTTTTCTTTGTTAGAGTAATATCTTTCTTTACTTATTAAGTATTCCTGATTATACTCCGGGCAAACTTTATTGAGGAGATTAGATTCATTGGACAGTCGAAGTTTTTGGTTAAATAAAAAATAAGACGGCAAGCTGTTCATTTCCTTTCGATTTGCTGCTTGCTGAACAAGGCGGGCGGTACCACTCAAAATATCTGAGCTGTACTTACTCAAAGACGGTATTATCCGGTACTCAGTGGAGTCGCTGAGGATAGTATATTGGGTTTTCTATTATGCTGTTATATATTTACATTTTGTTACCTCCAGGTATGTACAGAAAATAATGCTGAATTAAACATTCGGCACAAATTTCTGTGTGCAAAATAAATGCACATGATTATTTATCCATTTAGTTGTATGGAGAATGTCATGTTAATAACTCCTTTTGTCTTTCACCTGTTATCAGCTATGTGCTTTGGTGCGTTAATTGGTGCTGAACGTCAATGGCGTCAACGTATGGCGGGTTTGAGAACTAATGCATTAGTTGCGACTGGTGCCGCTGTTTTTATACTCAGTTCAATAACAACTTCACCAGATAGTGCTGGTCGTATTGCTGCGCAGGTTGTTTCAGGGATTGGTTTCCTTGGTGCCGGTGTCATTATGCGAGAGGGCATGAATATTCGTGGATTAAATACCGCAGCAACTTTGTGGTGTTCCGCGGGAATTGGTGTGTTATGTGGCCTTGGGCAGTATTGGCTGGCTGCGATAGCGACAGCGATTATTCTTTGCGCAAATATATTATTACGTGAAGCTGCTCAACGCATTAATTTACAACCCAGACATCTAGCCGCTGATCAGGCACAGCGTTATAAAATTCACGTAGTGTGTGACAGTAATGATGGAGTTTTAGTAAGAACTTTAGTGTTACAGGCTCTTAATGGAGTAGCCGTGAGGCTACAATCACTGAGTTTCACTGATATGATCCAACCTGGAAAACTTGAAGTGTGTGCTGAAGTATTAGCAACACTCACTGATCAAAAAGAGATAGAAGCGATTGTTTGTCGTATGAGTTTGGAAAGAAGCGTTAGCTCAATAAACTGGAAAATTGCTTCTGAACTATAAATCTGAAAATTATTTGTATAAAACAATAATAATTTTGTTCGATAAAGAGTCACGGCTCTTCCATCATGTAAAACCAATAGAGCGTTGCCTATAGCATGTTTTTTCAGCTAGGCAACGCGTAATTAAGAAACTATTTTCCGAATAATGTGGTTTATATTTAACCAATTGCGCTTTTGCTTATTATATTGGTGGTCTTGGAAAGGATAAATTACAAACAAATCTGGTAAATCTGTGATCAGTCCAAGGGAGACAGCATGAGGTCGTAGTTTTGAAAATCCCTATTTAAGATCTGGCAATCAAATATCTTGTACCTGGCAATGATGGGTTGGTCACAAATTTGCTTTATATGGATAATAGTTTTTTTATGGTATTATTTATTAATGGTTTTATTAGAATGTGGATGGTTCGATTTAGTATTTTTTACTATTGTAATCTAATTAATTATTGAGATGTTGCTGATGATTGTCACTCTTACATCAAGTTTGGTTGGGTAAAGCTGATACCGGTATCATACGCAGGTACAGAAAAATTGATGAGTTACCATTTTATTTTGTTTGGCATCGGCTGCCTATTACTGCTCAGAACTTTCAGTGGAAATATCATTTTACTTGCAAAAGTGAAGTAGAAGAAATGATCTAAGTTTGTTCTTATATAAGAGTAAAATAGATAATAATCCTGCTTGATGAAGTATGCCGTGAAAAAATAATAGTAGTAGCTAATGGTTACCATCAGGCAAAATTTCAGCGTATTAATTCGGCAGTTCGATATTTGTTCAATGATAAAGTAAAAACTCTTACTGCTTTTTGATGGTGAAAGAGCCGTAATATTACAAGAATGACTAACTTTTTTTGTTCCCGCAGAGAAGAGAGTCACCTTTGTTATTTCTGTATTAAGAGAGTATGGAGGGACAGTAAAAGTTCTTACCGAAGATAATTCTGTTATTACTGTCATGGTTTGTCATGATGTAGGATTAGATTCCGATGTTATTTTAATAACCCAACAAACTGAGCAAGTAGGTGCTGGAATCCTGGGAAATGGAATAAGAGCGGTATTTAGTGAACTGAGGCGTTGTAAAGATCCCATGTTATAAAAGAACCGGTATACGGAGGGCCTATCTGGTAATGACATTAATAAGGCCATGGTATTGAGATATGTTGATGTTACAACAGGTACAGATAGACAAAAAAAGTGATAGATATTACCCGACTTGAGAAAAATCAGCGGGGATTAGACAAAGGATAGTTAAGGGAGATAGACGCTAGGGAATATCATCAAGTGCTTGAATATAACGGTAAGTTCAGACCTTAGTAATGTTTTTTCAATGTTAATTGTCAGCATTTTTATTTCATTTTTTCTGATGAAAAATATTCATTTACTAGTACAAAATTTGATATGTGATATTTCGTAGCTTTCTTTACATTGAGATAAAATGGATAGAGAGTTTCTGAGAAAACTTTATCAATGAGGGGTTAAAAATATTGGATATTTTATTGTATTGGCATAATTGTTTTGTTATATAGACATATATGTTGATATGAGATATTTTTTCAGTAAAAAATGTTGTACATTGGGTTTTATTTCATCCAGATTAGTGTATTAAATGGCAGATGCGGTTTGTTTGTATTTTGCTCTCATGGAGGATATCTTTTATCCAAGATACAACGGTGTGGTCAGTATTATTGATTGCATAACTGATAATGATTCTCGATATCTATTTTATTCTTTTCTCATTTAATCAGCTAATGGGTTTAGAGTTTTTGTCCTAAGAATGTTTTCTGTGGTTAGATGAGACTGTAATCAATTGTTGCATTATTTTCCATGCTTGGCGAATGGTTATGGTCATTTTAAAAAGTATAACTACTATTTATATGGGGAAATAAATCACTCATCAAAGTAATATCTTCTTTATATTTGATATGAAAATATTATGATATTTTTATTATCAATGATTATTAATTATATTATCCTGGTAGGATATTGTCTTGATTTTTATTTTACTACCTTATCATCATTGGTTGTTTTTACAACAATTATTAATTAATTATTTTGTCCTTATGGATTTGATTTTTTTATCTATGATTATCATTGAAATAAATGGTATTTAGAATGTCTATTAATTTCAGCCCTATTGGTATTTTTTACATATTAAAATAATGTTTTTGGGATGAGGGTTGTAAATTTTACATGAAATCATGTATGATGATAAAAAGTTATTTTAATAATTTTATTTAATTTGTATTATAAGAGCATGAACTCTGAAATAGTGTATGTTATTTGTCTAAATATTGATTTGTGAATTATATAATAAGTGGTGATTATATTCGTGATTGGTATTTTGTTATATATTTATGTTGATTGAAGATTTTATATCTGTAATTATATCTATTATAAATCTTTAAAGTAGAATATTAGATTAATAAATAACCTAATGTTTATTTAAAATACCTAATGTTTTTAAAGAATGTATATTGATTATGTGTAAATTTAATTAATTTATAATTTGAAACATGAAAACTAAAGGTGAAAAAGATAAAGTAATCAACAGGAGGTTTTTGTGTTTTATTATATTATGAAATATGATTTTTTGATAAATTTTTTTAATGATTTTTGTCGTTGATTTGATTGCTTGGAGTCAAAATTGTCTGCATTTTCCATTATCTTTATACTGTATATTGCCTGTTATTTAAGCAGCAAAATGCTATTGTAGTTGTTTTTTTATTCATTATCTTACTGTATTTTATACTATTTTTGTATGGTTAGTGTTATTTGAGCGTGGTGGTATGTGTTTTTAGTTAAGTCTTGCGGTTAAAAAAAATACAAATCTAAACTAAAAGTGATCATACCAGTATCTTTTTTGCAATCAAATTTTACATAAAATCAATCTGTTTTATCGTACAAATGGAAATGTCAGATCTTAGAATAAGATGATTGTTTATACCTATTACTCAGTGATAAAACTGATTTTGTTATAATTATTTGACTAAGGGAGGGTTTTTTCGTTGTTATTTTGAGTTTATAAGTTTAATAGATCGTATAAAATCAAAAAATATACCTAATATTTTTATTTAGATAATTTAACTTATTAAGATTGGGAATTTGGATTTTATTTAATTGTTTGAGTGAATAATGATCAATTTATCGATTAAATGCATATTAAAAGCCTTTATTTTTGTGAGTTATGTCACATAGTATTTAAAATTGCATTCTCTTTCCGTTGTATAAGTTGATGATTCAGGAGTAAAGTTGTTCTGCATTAAGAATATTCTTAATCGACAGTAAAAATGTTATATCAGGTAACGCGATAATACTTTTGCAGCTCACTACTGTAATATTTTTGAAGTTGGAAGAATCAAAAGTAATACAAAGGATGGTTACTGCTATGACTAAGCTTGTATATTTTAGTTATGTAAGAGATTATTAATCCCTAAGCTATTTTAGGAATTTTGTCACGAGTGGTTTTTCGAACACTTAACTGATTTTTTAATGTAATCGGACGGGATAGACAAATGAGTACGGTTGAATTGCTCAAACATATTTATGACATAAATTTATCGTATCTGCTTTTAGCTCAGCGGTTAATTAACCATGAAAAAGCATCAGCGATGTTCCGTTTAGGTATTAGCGATTCTATGGCTGATACGTTGTCTGAATTGACATTACCTCAGTTGATAAAGCTTGCCGAGACTAATCAATTAGTCTGTAATTTCCGGTTCGAAGACAGTGAAACTATTCAGCAGCTTACCAAGGAATCTCGAGTAGATGATTTACAACAAATACACACAGGCATTTTGTTATCTACTCATTTGTTTCAGCAGTTATCTTCGAAAGACGATACATCAGTGAAAAAAAGAGCATAAGAGATGGCCGAGAAAAGTATAGTTCAAGAAGCTAAGGATATACATCTTGCGATGGAACTCATCACTTTGGGCGCACGATTACAAATGCTTGAAAGTGAAACGCAATTAAGCAGAGGGCGACTAATTAAGCTTTATAAAGAATTGAGGGGAAGCCCTCCGCCTAAGGGGATGCTGCCTTTTTCAACAGATTGGTTTATGACTTGGGAACAAAATATTCATTCATCAATGTTTTATAATGCCTATCGTTTCTTACTTAAAAGCGGTTATTGCTATGGTGTGGAGGCGGTTGTTAAAGCTTATCGGCTCTATCTTGAACAATGCCCTCCTGTTGAAGGGGATGCTCCTATTCTGGCGTTGACTCGCGCTTGGACTCTGGTACGTTTTGTAGACAGTGGCATGTTGCAACCTTCACAGTGCCGTACTTGTGGAGGAACTTTTATTACTCATGCTCATCAACCTGTGAATAGCTTTGTTTGTAGTCTTTGCCAACCGCCATCACGCGCAGTAAAAAAACGTAAACTTTCCTCTCAGTCTGCCGATAGTAATTCACAACTGCTGGATGGACTTGCTCAGCGCGCAATGTGAATTTAAATGGGAAAATCATTCCTACAGGTTACGGATTTGCACTTTTTTTCTTGTAGCCTGTGTTGAAACTACAACCATTCTGGATTCAGACTGTTCAACTTCCCATCCGCTCACCAACTTAGCTAAAGGATATCGCGTGTTAGTACTTTTAGGATATATCGTAGTTTTTGGTGCGGTAATCGGTGGTTACCTGATTGTAGGTGGTCATTTGGGCGCACTTTATCAACCCGCTGAATTTTTAATTATCACTGGTGCTGGCATCGGCGCTTTTATTGTTGGTAACAACGGAAAAGCGATTAAGGCAACATTGCGTGTTTTGCCAAAGCTAATGCGCAGATCTAACTATAACAAAACGATGTATATGGATCTGATGGCTCTGCTTTTCCGATTATTAGCAAAATCCCGTATGCATGGTGTTTTAGCATTAGAGCGGGATATTGAAAATCCGCAGCAGAGTGATATTTTCACCCAATATCCACGTTTGCTTAAGGATAAACATTTGATGGATTTTGTCACCGATTACATGCGGTTGATTGTGAGTGGCAATATGAATCCTCACGAAATTGAAGCTTTGATGGATGAAGAAATTGAAACTTATGAGCAGGAAAGCGAGATCCCGGCGACCAGTCTGACGATGATTGGCGATTCACTTCCTGCTTTTGGTATTGTTGCTGCTGTCATGGGGGTTGTTAACGCTTTGGGTTCGGCAGATCGTCCGGCAGGAGAGCTTGGCGTGCTGATTGCTCATGCTATGGTTGGGACATTCCTCGGTATTTTATTGGCCTATGGTTTTGTCTCGCCATTGGCAACTTTGCTACGTCAGCGCAGTGGTGAACATATTAAAATGATGCAATGCATTAAAGTGACATTGCTATCTAGCCTGAACGGCTATGCCCCGCAAATTGCTGTTGAATTTGGCCGTAAGACATTGTACCTCACGGATCGTCCTTCTTTCACTGAGCTGGAAGAACATGTTCGTCGGGTGAAAGCGCCTGTTCAGCAAGAAACTGAAGAACAAGTATGAAGGAGCGTAACGTCTCGGTCATTAGGGTAAAAAGACGTAAAAGAAATGACATAGGACATCATGGAGGTTCATGGAAAATTGCCTATGCTGACTTTATGACTGCCATGATGGCATTTTTTCTGGTTATGTGGCTGCTGGCAATTTCCAGCCCACAGGAGTTGACCAGAATTGCAGAATACTTCCGCACCCCGTTACAAGTTGCAATAAATAAAGGGGAACGCAGCAGTGATAGCTCTAATCCTATTCCTGGGGGAGGGCAGGATATACTTTATCAGGAAGGCGATATTTTGCGTCAGGTTGAAGTCGTTGAAGATAATGATGAATCCCGCAGGTTAAACAGGTTGCGTGAGCAACTCGATCAGTTGATTATTACTGATCCCCGCCTTAAAGCATTACGTCCACATCTGTTGATTGACATGATGGATGAAGGGTTACGTATCCAGATTATTGACCGGGAAAATCGGCCAATGTTTATGATTGGCAGTGCAAAAGTCGAAAGCTACATGAGTGATATCTTGCGGGCTATTGCACCAATCCTGAACGGTATTCCAAATAAAATCAGCCTGTCCGGTCATACTGATGACTTGAAATATGCCAATGGTGATCGTGGTTACAGTAACTGGGAGCTATCCGCAGATCGGGCTAATGCGTCAAGGAGAGAGCTGCTGATAGGCGGGTTGGATGAAGGCAAGATATTGCGGGTTGTCGGTATGGCTTCAACGGTCCGCCTGAAGCAGGAAGATGCCAGTTCACCGGTTAACCGTCGCATCAGTATTTTAGTGCTCAATAAGCAAGCGGAAGAGCGGATTGAACAGCAAAACACCGGTAGCAATTCCTTGATTATTAACGATAGTCAGGAAATTCACGAGGTGATTAGAAAGGATTCGGCTGAAAGTGAGCCAACACAACAATCCAATGAAATCACAATATCGGCTCAATCAGAATCACTGAGTACTGAGCCTAATCGTGGTACCGACTAAGGTGACAAAGTAACGATGGATATTACCGCGTTTTATCAGACTTTTTTTGATGAAGCAGACGAATTGCTGGAGGATATGGAGCAGCATCTATTGCAGCTTGATCCCGATGCACCAGATCAGGAACAGTTGAATGCTATTTTTCGCAGTGCCCACTCAATAAAAGGGGGGGCTGCGACTTTTGGTTTTATCAAACTACAGCAAACTACGCATGTTCTGGAAAATTTGCTCGACAGCGCCAGACGAGATGAAATGAGTCTGACGACTGACATTATCAACCTGTTTTTAGAAGCGAAAGATATTATGCAACAACAGTTGGATGCCTATAAAAGTTCTCAGGAGCCGGATGAAAGTGCGTTTATCTACATCGGTGAGACTTTGCGCCAGCTTGCATTGGAAGTACAGAAAGAAAATGAAGGTGAGGTTGAGCCTGTCATCGCTGAGGTAGCATCAGGATTGTCTGAATCCGAACCAGAATTAAAACCGGAACCTGTTGTGACTAAAAACCAGCAAGGCAGAGTTCGGGTTCATCTGTCTGGTCTGAAAGAGCGCGAAGTTTCTTTGATGCTGGATGAACTGGCTAATCTGGGGGAGGTTTATGATGCTGAACAGACCCGGGATAGTGTGGAAGCCTCATTGGTAACATCAGCCACAGAAGATGACATTACCGCTGTGCTCTGTTTTGTGATTGAGCCAGAACAGATCACTTTTTTGCCGGTAATCGAACCAAAAGATGAAGTTAAAAACCGGGATGCAGATAAAGCCGTCAAAGTGGCGGTGCCGGAAAAAAGAGCCATACCGCCGGCTGGGCGTCCTGCACCTATGCCACCGGCTGGATCGCCACGTCAGCGTGCAGAATCTTCCAGCATTCGGGTTGCGGTTGAAAAGGTTGATCAGCTGATCAACTTGGTGGGTGAATTGGTTATTACACAGTCTATGCTGGCACAGCATTGTAACGATCTTGAACCTAATTCATATGGCGATTTACTGAATTGCATGGTTCAGTTACAACGGAATTCCAGAGATTTGCAAGAGTCTGTGATGTCTATTCGTATGATGCCAATGGAATATGTGTTCAGCCGTTATCCACGTTTAGTCAGGGATCTTGCTGGCAAACTGAATAAAAAAGTGGATCTGACTTTGGTTGGCAGTTCCACTGAACTGGATAAGAGTTTAATTGAGCGCATTATTGATCCGCTGACCCATCTGGTCCGTAACAGCCTTGATCATGGTATTGAAGAACCGGAAGTTCGACTGGCTGCGGGTAAGCCTGAAACGGGTAACCTGACACTTTCTGCTGAACATCAGGGCGGGAATATTTGCATTGAAGTTGTCGATGATGGCGCTGGGCTGAATCGTGAAAAAATTCTGGCTAAAGCGATATCACAAGGGTTATCAGTCAGTGAAAACATGAGTAACGAAGAGGTTGCTATGTTGATTTTCGCCCCTGGTTTTTCCACTGCTGAAGTGGTGACAGATGTGTCTGGCCGTGGTGTAGGCATGGATGTGGTCAAGCGAAATATTCAGGAGATGGGAGGACAAATCCAGATTAACTTCCAGGCAGGTAAAGGGACAGTGACACGAATTTTGTTACCTCTGACGTTGGCAATCCTCGATGGTATGTCAGTGAAAGTGAATGACGAAGTGTTTATTTTACCACTGAGCGCGGTAGTCAGCTCCCTTCAGCCGCAGGAAGAGGATATTTATCCATTGGCTGGCGATGAAAAATTACTGCATGTCAGAGGAGAATATTTACCACTGATTAAGTTATATCGGGTTTTTGATATTTCTGAGGCGAAAACAGATCCGACGAAAGGGATTATTGTGATTGTACAGAGTGCTGGTCGTCGTTATGCTTTGCTGGTTGATCAGTTAGTTGGGCAGCACCAGGTGGTTGTGAAAAATATCGAAAGTAACTACCGTAAAGTACCGGGAATATCCGCTGCCACAATTATGGGCGATGGAAGTGTGGCACTGATTGTTGATATTTCTGCATTGCAGCAGCTCAATCATGACCAACTGGCACTGAGCAAATCTGAGTTATTAGAAAGAAATAAGTATTGAATGGGGCTTTATCCTCATAGAAAATCGTCAAGCTCACAGCAAAAGGTAAGGTTATGTCGGCCATAGAAGCTTTTAATAAATTGTCGGGAGAAACTGCCGGGGAAGGATATCTGGTTTTTACCCTGGGTGATGAAGAATATGGTATCGAAATACTTAAAGTACAGGAGATACGTGGTTATGATCAGGTCACCCGTATTGCAAATACGCCCACATTCATAAAAGGGATAACCAATCTACGTGGTGTTATTGTTCCTATTATTGACTTGAGAATTAAGTTCGCTCAGGAAACTGTTACCTACAATGATAATACAGTGGTTATTGTGCTGAATCTGTTGAACCGAGTGGTTGGTATCGTTGTTGATGGTGTTTCAGATGTTTTATCGCTCAAAGCTGAACAAATCTGCCCGGCTCCGGAATTTGCAGTGACATTGTCTACTGAGTATCTGACGGGCTTGGGTTCACTTGATGATCGCATGTTGATTCTGGTGGATATTGAGAAGCTGCTTAATAGTGAAGAGATGGAGCTGGTAGATTCAGTGGCTAAAAACTAGCCATAAAAACTCGCCATAAAAAATAGTCATCAAGAATAGCTGCCATGACGACTAGATGGCAGCTATTTTTTGTCTATTCCTTGTTGATCCCAATCAGAAAAAATATTCAAATTTCTTTTAGTTGACCAGTAAAGTTTCTTTTCATTGTGCCGATAACTGAGCCATGCTGATCTATTGTAAAAAAGGGAAAACATGTTTAACCGAATGAAAATAGTGACCGGGCTGATGGCGGTCATCATATTATTTGGTGCTCTGCAATTTATATCTGGGGGACTTTTCTTCCATGAGTTGAAAGGTAATAAAGAAAACCTAGAAATATTGGATAAGATGCGTGAGCAGCAGACATTTTTGAATGACACCTGGGTTAATTTGCTACAGGCTCGTAACAATCTAAACCGTGCTGGCATTCGGTACATGATGAAGGATGAGGGCGTTGACAATTATTACACGATGGAACAGTTGCTGACTGATGCCAGAAGTAACTTGTCTATAGCAGAGCAGCGTTTTGAACAATATGAACAGACGGCTAAATTGCCTATTCATGAATCAGAAAGCCTTAATCGTCTAAAAAAAGCTTATAATGTTTATATTTCAGCACTTCATGAACTCATTGTCCTGATTGAACATGATCGAGCGGTGGAATTCTTTAATCAGCCAACGGGCAAATATCAGAGTGCTTTTGAGGAAGAATATAACTTTTATCTGACTCAAAACGATCATCTCTATTCTGATGTTGTATTTGATGCGAGTGTATCCTACAGAAATGCAGTGATTATGCTGGGTATTATCATACTGATCCTAGTTTCAGCGATGATTTTTAGCTGGGTTAGTATCAAGCACAGTTTGCTGAACCCATTAAACAAATTATTGGAGAATATTAAGTCACTTTCTACCGGTGATTTGACACAAAATATCACTGTTTCGGGCAAGAACGAGATGAGCATGTTAGCGACTGGCCTGAAATATATGCAGAAAGAGTTTATCAATACGGTTAGTAGTGTTCGTCACAGCAGTGAAAATATTTATAACGGAACCAGTGAAATTGCTGCCGGGAATAATGATCTCTCTTCGCGTACTGAAGAACAGGTGGCTTCTTTGGAAGAAACCGCAGCGAGTATGGAGCAATTGACGGCAACGGTAAAACAGAATGCTGAAAATGCCCGTCAAGCAAGTAACCTGGCTGACAGCGCCTCTGAAATTGCCCGCCAGGGTGGGAAAGTCGTGGCGAATGTTGTACAGACGATGCATGAAATTGCCGGCAGTTCTCAGAAGATTTCCGATATTACCAGTGTTATTGATGCTATAGCGTTTCAGACTAACATTCTGGCGCTTAATGCTGCGGTAGAAGCTGCACGTGCCGGTGAACATGGGCGTGGTTTTGCTGTTGTGGCAGGAGAAGTCCGTAATCTTGCACAGCGTAGTGCTGAGGCAGCAAAAGAGATCAAAGCATTAATAGAAGATTCAGTTAGCCGCGCGGATACCGGTTCTGTCCTGGTTGAAAGTGCCGGTGAAACAATGAACGATATTGTCAGTTCAGTCACCCGGGTAACTGACATTATGGGTGAAATTGCATCTGCATCTGATGAACAAAGCAAAGGGATAACTCAGGTTGGCCTGGCTATCTCCGAAATGGATCGTGTAACACAGCAAAATGCTTCTTTAGTTGAACAATCAGCTGCGGCTGCGGCTGCGCTGGAAGATCAAGCGGCTGGATTGAAAAAACTTGTTTCTCTGTTTCAGTTACCAAATCTTGACGATAAGTCTCAACCAGAAGCGAAAACTGAGCATTTACCTGCGGTTAAGACTCTTCCTGCTAAATCGAATCCCCCCGAGTTGAAGAAAGTCAGCAATATGGAAGAACAATCTAATTGGGAAACATTTTAAAACACTAAGTGATAACCACGGCTGCATATGCAGCCGTTAACCGAGGTGATTACATGTTAGGCAGGCTTCGTATATCAACCAGTTTATATCTGTTACTGATGATGTTTTGTGTAATGCAGATAATCTCAAGTGGTTTATCACTTGGGATCATTCACACAGACCAGACTTATATTGAGCGGATTGATCTGGGAACACAGAAGAGAGACACTTTAGGATTGAGCTGGGCGGCTTTGCTGCAATCGCGTAATACACTGAATAGAATCGCTGTAGGAAAAACGCTGCAACAATCTGAAGCCCATATTGACAGTATGGTTGCTAATGTTAAGGAGACGCTGGATAAGGCAGAGATGCATTTTGCGGAATTTATCGCGTTGCCTAAATTAAATGAAGAGGATGGCAGCAGTGTATTGCTGGCATCCGTGGAAACCAGTTACAAGGAATATATCAATGCACTCAGGGAACTCTCTGCTTTCTTGGAACAGGGTAATTATGATGCATTTTTAAACCAGCCAACAGAAAAGTATCAGCAGCAATTGGAATCTGATTTCAACCAATATATGCAGTATATCGGAGAAGAAATTAAGACTGCCGTTCAGGATGGTCGCTTTTATTATCAAATTGCAACTGCCATGTTTGCAGGAGCGATCCTAATGGTACTGGTAGTTGCTTGGGCAGCCCATTGGTGGTTAAAAAGAAATCTGCTCAAACCATTCGCTAATATGAGAAGTCACTTCCAGAATGTTGCAGAAGGAAAACTGAATAAAGAGGTTTCTGTTTTCACCCATGATGAAATTGGTGAAGTATTCTTCAAATTACGTGAGATGCAACGTTCACTGGTGAGTTCCATTACTTCGGTGAAAGAGAATACTAACCTGATGTATAGCGGTATTCAGGAAATTACTCAGGGTAATACCGATCTCTCTTCCCGCACGGAAGAGCAGGCGGCATCACTGGAAGAAACCGCCGCAAGTATGGAACAACTGACGGCAACGGTAAAACAGAATGCTGAAAATGCCCGTCAGGCCAGTGAATTAGCCGTATCTGCATCAAAAACAGCCTCTAAAGGTGGTGAACTGACAACGAACGTTGTGGAAACGATGGATGCAATTGCCAATAGTTCACAGAAGATCAGTGCAATTATCAGCGTTATTGATGGCATTGCATTTCAGACTAACATCCTGGCACTCAATGCGGCAGTAGAAGCTGCACGGGCAGGTGAGCAAGGCCGTGGTTTCTCTGTTGTTGCGGGTGAAGTCAGGGATCTCGCTCAACGAAGCGCCGAAGCGGCAAAAGAGATTAAAACATTAATTAGTGAATCCGTTCAGCGGGTAAGTCAAGGTTCTGCATTGGTCAGTGATGCAGGGAAGACCATGAATGAATTGGTCGCCTCAGTAAACCGGGTCACAGATTTGATGGCCGAAATTGCTGCGGCATCCGATGAACAAAGTCGAGGTATTCATCAGGTGGCACAAGCGGTTACACAGATGGATCAAGTTACTCAGCAGAACGCGGCATTGGTTGAGCAGTCAGCTGCGGCAGCGGCGGCACTTGAAGATCAGGCCGATATTCTGGTTAAGACAGTAGCACAGTTTGAATTACCGGATAATTCAGGAAATAAACTTGAGAATGAACTTTTACTTACGCTGAGGTCTGCGGATAGCGGAGGCGCGGTCAGTCAGACTCGCTGAGGCCAGATGAAATCAAATTTAATTGTTTCAGCGGCCAGTTTGCCGTCTTCGCCACTGAATTACATGATTCAGCGTTATACCCTGTCAGATGCGCATTTTGAGCGCATCTGCCAGTTTATATATCAACGTGCTGGCATTGTGCTTGCTGCTCATAAACGGGAGATGGTCTACAACCGTTTAATTCGGCGTTTACGAGTGCTTGGAATACGTGATTTTGGGCAATACCTGTTCATTCTTGAGAACAATACTGATAGTGAGGAGTGGCAGGAATTTATCAATGCGTTGACGACTAACCTGACGGCTTTTTTCAGGGAAGCGCATCATTTCCCTTTGTTAGCTAAACATGCAAGTAAGAATGATAGTTCGTACCGGGTGTGGAGTGCGGCAGCATCTACAGGGGAAGAGCCGTATTCAATTGCAATGACGCTGAGTGATGTATTGGGGCATCGTTTTCAGCGGGTAAAAATTATTGCCAGTGATATTGATACCAATGTACTGGAAAAGGCACGTAAAGGTGTTTATCGGCTGGATGAGTTGCGCCAACTGACAGACCAGCAGAGAAAACGTTACTTTTTTAAAGGTGTGGGATCTTATGAAGGTTACGCCCGTGTCCGGCCACAACTTGCTGACATGGTGACATTCCAGCATTTAAACCTGTTAGACCCCAATTGGCCGCTTGAGGGTAAATTTGATGCTATCTTTTGCCGTAACGTAATGATTTATTTTGATAAAAATACGCAGGAACGGATACTGCGCCATTTTATTACTTTGTTAAAACCCGATGGGTTGCTCTTTGCCGGGCATTCCGAAAATGTCACTCAAATAAGCCAGGAATTCTACTTGCAAGGACAGACCGTTTACGGTGTAGGTCGGGCAAGGAGAGGTTATGAATAAGATAACTGTCCTTTGTGTCGATGATTCAGCGCTTATGCGCCAAATTATGCGAGAGATTATCAATAGCCACTCGGATATGGAGGTCGTGGCTTGCGCCCCCGATCCACTGGTGGCACGCGATCTGATTAAAAAACATAATCCACAAGTACTCACACTGGATGTTGAAATGCCACGTATGGATGGCATTGATTTTTTGGAAAAATTAATGCGTTTACGGCCAATGCCTGTGGTTATGGTTTCTTCTCTGACTGCCAAAGGCTCTGAAATCACATTAAGGGCATTGGAGCTTGGGGCCGTTGATTTTGTCACCAAACCTCAATTAGGTATTCGTGAAGGAATGCTGGCTTACAGTGAGCTTATTGCGGAGAAAGTGCGGACGGCGGCACAGGCTAAATTATCGGTGCAAACAACCACATTGGTAAACTCTGCTCCTTTAAGTTTTAAACCTCTGTTATCCAGCGAAAAACTGATTGCAGTAGGTGCATCTACTGGCGGAACGGAAGCGATAAAGAATTTGTTGCAACCGTTGCCGGTAACCAGCCCGGCACTACTGATTACGCAACATATGCCTCCGGGTTTTACCCGTTCTTTTGCTGAACGACTGAATAAACTTAGCCAAATTACAGTAAAAGAGGCCGAAAACGGTGAACGGATTTTGCCAGGGCACGCATACATTGCTCCAGGTGATCGCCATATGGAATTGTGCCGTAATGGTGCTGATTATCAGGTTCTGATAACCGATGTACCAGCTGTTAATCGCCATCGTCCGTCTGTGGATGTGTTGTTCCGGTCAGTAGCTAAATTTGCTGGAAGAAATGCTGTTGGTGTATTACTGACAGGAATGGGCAGCGACGGGGCGGCGGGTTTGCTGGAGATGAAGCAAGCTGGAGCGTACACATTGGCACAGGATGAGGCGAGTTGCGTGGTGTTTGGTATGCCAAGAGCTGCAATACAAATGGGGGCGGTGGATGAAGTCATGGATATCCTCAAAATGAGCAAGAGAATGCTGGCAAAAATAAGCTCGGGGCAGTCTGTCCGTATTTAACGGCTGGCGGATAAATTTAATTTTTTTAAGCGGCTCTGTGCTGACTGGTAAATAATTTCAAGGAGTTTTTATGGCGAATAAGGATCTTAAATTTCTGGTGGTTGATGATTTTTCAACCATGCGTCGCATTGTTCGTAACCTTTTAAAAGAATTGGGTTTTAATAATGTAGAAGAAGCTCAGGATGGGACGGAAGCCCTGACTAAGATTCGCTCATCTCAATTTGACTTTATTATCTCTGACTGGAATATGCCTAATATGGATGGTCTGGAGTTGTTAAAAGTTATTCGTGAAGATGCGCAATTGGCTAAGATACCCGTTTTGATGGTGACAGCGGAAGCGAAGAAGGAAAATATCATTGCCGCCGCGCAGGCTGGGGCGAGTGGTTATGTTGTTAAACCTTTTACCGCAGCTACTCTGGAAGAGAAGCTCAATAAAATATTTGAAAAATTGGGCCTCTAAGGAGACATAATGAGTGTAAATCCAGTCATGCCCAGAGGTGAGACCATTAGCACCAGTGAAATTATCAGCCGGATTGGTCAGCTTACGCGTATGCTGCGTGATAGTTTACGTGAACTGGGATTGGATCAAACGATCGCTCAGGCGGCTGAGGCAATACCTGATGCAAGAGAACGTCTGGACTATGTTGTGCAGATGACCGCGCAGGCAGCCGAAAGGGCGCTTAACTGTGTTGAGGCGGCGCAACCTCGTCAGAATGAGTTGGAATCGTCGGCAATTTCACTGACCAAACGTTGGGATGAGTGGTTTGAAAATCCAGTTGAATTACCTGTGGCTCGCTCATTGGTTACGGATACCCGGAATTACCTTAATACTGTACCTGAGCACACTGCTTTCACTAACGCTAAATTGCTGGAGATCATGATGGCACAGGACTTTCAGGATCTTACCGGTCAGGTTATCAAGCGGATGATGGATGTTATTCAGGAAATAGAAAAACAGCTAGTAATGGTATTGATGGAAAACATACCCGCAGATCAAGTAGCGAAATCGAAAAAAGAGGCTGATAGCTTGTTAAATGGTCCGCAGGTGAATCAAAATGGCGTGGGTGTTATCGCTAATCAGGCCCAGGTTGATGATCTACTGGATAGCTTAGGTTTCTGAATAAAAGTGGCAGGGTGAGCCTGCCACTCAGGATTAAAGGCTTCCTGTAAAGTCCTTTAATAAGCAAAAATATCGCTGTGGGTGAATAACGGCGAGAATCAATTAACCCGCATCAGAAAAGATATTTGAATCTGGCGCGTGCACCGTAGCGCTGATCGTTGTTACTGTTGGCGATTTTGTTGTCAGCATCGGCCTCCAGCATAGAGACATAAGCGCCAAGATAGAGATTAAAATTCTGCATATTCATGATGTCAGGGATCAGATATGACATATGGATGGTGCGGATGTCGTATTTGCCCGGCTCACTGAAAGGATGGTTGATATGTGCCGTTATATCGTCAGTGTTGAATTCTTTGATATTGTTGTGGGCATAGATATAGCCCAGTTCGAAGCGGTGCCATGTGACATTGATTCCGGCGGTGAAGTTTTGTTCACCTGAAGCATCCAGATAGGCGGTGTTCAGGTTAGCGACAATGCCATCATCGGGATTGGCCACCAGACCGTTCCAACTCAGCGTCATGCCGTAGCCATTGCGTCTGGATTGATCAATCCATTGCCCTTGGGCATTCTGATAGCCGTAAGCGTTGTTGACCACATTACTTTCCATCGCTATTGCTGCACTGAACTGATCTTTTTTCCAAGCGGCTACGGGCCGTAGATAAGCAACATTTTTCTTATTATCCAGTGTATTACCATGGTAGGTATTATCCTGGAATAGCGAAGTACCATCTTCGAGCAGTGTGTTGAGTTCGAAATACCAGTTGCCGATGTGTTTGCTTAACATCAGGTTGCCGCCATTGTTACTGCGGCCACGTCCTTCTTTCAACATATAGATATAACCGAAACCATCGGCATACAAATCGTTGGCCGTATTGCCGGAGTACTGAATAAAGGTGTCCTGGTTGAGTGGAAACATATCGTAGGCTTCGAAACGCCCAATTTTGGCCTGCCAGTTTTTCTCATTGCCGAAGAAGAAAGCAGCGTCGTCAAGATTCATTTTGCCGGTCATGTCTGCTAATGGTTGCACACTGAAACCGGCGAAGTCGCCGTTCTGGTTGCGACGGTAACCGTCTAGTCCAATTAATATGCGGCCATTAATATTCCAACGTTCTTTGTCGCCGGGTTTCCAGTTTTTGTTTTCATTGGTTTTCAATGAAGTAAGCTGACCGCTTCGGCTGGTGCTGTCGAGATTGAATTCTACATCGCCATACAGTTTGAGATCACCGAAGTTGTTCAGTTGTAAATTACGGGTTGATGAAGCGTTATTTTCTAGTGAGCGAGTGGGTTGTTGTGCTACCTGTACAATGCCTTGAGCGGTTTCGCTGGTGTGTTTCTCCAGAAGTTGTGCGCGTTGCTCGGCGGCTGTGGCTCGTGCTTCGGCTTGGGTGGCGCGTTGTTCTGCCTGTTGCAGCCGTTGCTCCAGTGCGTCAAGACGTGCTTCGATGCTGGTGGCGGGTGAGGTAAAGGCAGAGGCTGAAAAGATTAATCCTGGTGTGACAATCAGATAATGAAGGTTCTTCATGATACTCTATCCTTTGGGATATTTAGTCATTATTCTCTATAACATCGTTAAACCGGTTTTTAGGCTAAAAGATAATTGAGTTAAGTTAGCTGATGGTAATCAATTACTTATTAGTAAAAATCGCCATAAGTCGAAAATCCTAAAGGGCTTTAAGATATTAATCAAGTGTATTTGGCGCGGCAATATAACTTGTTAACATAGGGATAAAGTAGGATGTATTTGATTCTATTATTATAGAAGTAATCTATATCTGTTGAAAATATAAATTTATTTAAATAAAACCATTTGAAATTATATTTTGTTTTATTATTTGCTATTTAAATGATTGATAGTATATTCAAATGGTTGCGAAATACATTTTTATATGTTGATATGCCATTCATTGCATGATGGCACCCACTACATCAGATATCATAAATTTAACTAAATCAAATTGTTAAATGACATCAGTGCCTTTTTGTGATCACTCCCTCTATTACGACAGATTCTTTTATGATAAAACGTAAGAGATAATAAACTAACTTTTTGTAAAATATCACGATTAATGCGGTGTGATTTTATAATTTCAACGTGATGTATTATTCGATACAGTGAGGTCATTATTGACATTCATCACAAAATATAATGAATTTTGATGTGAGCATAAAGTCTTAAGTTCGATTGATATAATGGGTGCTATTATTGGATCTATGTTTTGGTTAAATATAAGAATACCTTAACGAAGAGCTTGTCGGAATGATTTGATGATTAAAATGATTTAGCAAAGTAATGGTTCCAGTATCTTAATCATTGCAGGATTCAAAGATATAGGTAAAAACCTGTTTTTTTAATCGTAACGTAATCATGGAAATGCTGGTGTTTATTGGCTCCGCTCTTAGCGAATGGTTATTGTTCATCGGTTGGAGTTTTTTAAATGGTATTACATTGTGTTCAGGACAATGCTCAGAATTCGGGAAACACTGCGACAGTCAAAGCTATTCACCGTCATGGAGATAATCTTACTCACCACGTCAGGCGTATAAATTTTATTAAAAATTGTGACCACATATCGCCATCTTTCGCAATCCGTGTGGTGGGATCACCCGTGTTCACTTCTTTATCGGGATCTTACAGTCTCTCAGGCAGTTATGATAGGGGACTACCCCGAGTTTGCTTCTTTAATTAGGCACTAAACGCAATAACGACAACTACCACGTTAACTATTTGTGAGGAAAAAGAGAGTGATAGATGTACAGATCAATGAAGTACCTCTTAAGGAACACAGCCCTTCAATGGATAATTGTTTGGATGAGCAAAAGTTACTTTATGACATGCTGCTGTCACGGGAAATTGATAATCGTAGTGCGTTAGTAACGCGACAAGGCCGTGCCTGGTTCCATGTGTCGGCTGCTGGACATGAAGGGCTGGCAGTGCTGCCGCAGCTGATGCAAAAGGATGATATGCTGGTTCCTTACTATCGTGATCGAGCATTAGTCTTAGCGCGTGGTATGTCTACTGTTGAAATGGCAAGAGAATTGATGGGAAAAGCCACTTCTCATTCAGCCGGCCGGACCATGTCCAACCATTTCTGTGACAAAGAGAACAATATCTTTTCAGTAGTCAGCTTGACTGGAACCCAATGTATTCCCGCAACTGGAGCCGCCTGGGCAAGTGTGTTGGATAATAAAAATGGGCTTGTCGTGTGTGGTGTCGGCGATGCAGCAACTCGGCAGGGAGAATTTTATGAAGCGGTCAGCTTTGCGGTTGAAAGGCGTTTGCCCGTAGTTTTTGTGGTTTCCGATAATAAATTAGGCATTAGTACATCGACAGAGGCAATGGCACCGTATCGATTGGGAATTTTTAACGAGTGCTTGATTCGCCGGGTTGATGCCCGTAGGCCGGAAACCCTGTTTCCTGTTGCACAGGAGGTATTCAATAAGGCGCGATTTGAGCGAACTCCTTGCATATTGGTTTGTCGTATGGATCGGTTAGATTCTCATTCCAATTCAGATTCTCACAAACTGTACCGTACCCAGGATGAACTGGAGGCACTACAAGATCCTATTGAAAATTATGTCGCCTATTTAAAGGAAAAGGGGGCGCTTAGTGAGCAGGCGTTGGCTGAACAAAAAGAGAGCATTAAAGCTGATGTCGCGGAAATATTTGAGCGTGTTTATCACGAGGAAGAGCCTGATCCTGAAAGTGTAAGTACCTATTTGTGCAATCGTCAGGGGGCTCCTGTCGTACATGTTGAGATGGAAGCCGAAGAGACACAGGTTAAAGCTGTCAATCAGGTTTTGGATGAGGCGTTGAGTCAGCATCCGAATGTGCTGCTATTTGGTGAGGATATTCAGGATCCTAAAGGTGGTGTTTTTGGTTTCACCCGCGGTTTATCCACCCGCTATCCTGATCGTGTTATTAATGCCCCCCTTTCTGAAGCCACGATTATTGGCTCATCTGTTGGGTTGTCCGCTTGTGGTTGGCGTCCGATTGTTGAACTGCAATTTATCGATTTTGTTGGGTTGGGCCTCAACCAGTTACAGTCACAACTTGGCACTTTAAGTTGGAGAACGGTGGGGAAATGGCGCTGTCCGGTGGTGATATATGCGCCTTATGGCGCTTATCTCCCAGGAGGCGGTATATGGCACAGCCAGAGCTCGGACGGTATCTTAGCGCATATTCCCGGTATTAATGTTCTTGTTCCAACGACACCCGCCGACACTATTGGGTTGTTCCGTACAGCGTTAAGTCTGGATATGCCGAGTCTGATCCTGATCCCTAAACACCTGATGAGAGAGCGTCATGAGCGCCGGCAGGTGAATCCAGTGCCTCTTGGCCAGGCAAATATCGTCAGGGCAGGAAAGGATATTACGCTGGTTGCTTGGGGAAATACCGTTCAACTGGCGACTATGGCTGCGCTTCAGGCGGAAAAAAACAATATTGACATTGAAGTGATTGAATTACGTAGTCTGGTACCTTGGGATAAACAACGGATTGCGGAATCTTTGCGCAAAACCGGGCGGCTTATCGTTGTACAAGAAGATACCCGGACAGCCAGTGTCGGCGCATCCATTATTGCTGACCTTTTGGATGAGAATGACAATTTCTTCTCCTTACTGGCACCTCCGCGCCTGGTGACGCGTGAAGATATTCATATTCCTTTTAATCCTTGTTTAGAGAAAGCTGTTTTGCCCGGCACGGATGACATTTTGGCCTCCGTATATGCGGTAATGAGCTAAGGAGAACTTATGGCACAGTTGCTTATTCCCCCGATGGGAGAAGGAACCACTGAAGTCGTCATTACCCAGTTACTTAAGCAGGTGGGAGATCATGTTAAGCGTGATGAACCTGTTTATGAAATGGAGACGGATAAGGCTGCTTTTACCATTGAATCTGATGTTGAGGGGATCTTGGAAAAATGGCTGGCTGCGGAAAATGATATTATCCCTGTTGGATCGCCTATTGCGGTCATCAGAGCTGTCGGTGAGTTGGTAGAGCCTTCCCCTGTCAGTGAAGAGTTGACGCCTCCGCCAGTTAGCGTGGAGAAAGTGGAGGCTGCCCCGGAAGTATCTGCTCCTCCTGCGCGTATTCCGCCTAAAACCCGTCTGTATGCACAAGAACACCAAATTGAGCCTCACATTCTGAGCCAACTGGTGGAAAAATACGGGACATTATTGCCCAGCCACATTGATGACTACCTGAGGCACAGCGAAGTCAAATCGCCGGAAAATGACCATTCCGAAGATGACAATATTGGTTTTCTGTCAAAAGATCAGCAGCGCCTTAATCGTGCGTTACGGCTGAATAGCGGTATGGTACAACCTTGTTGGGCAGCTAAACCACTGTCGATTGAGCTGGTTGACAATGCCATTCGTCATCTAACTGAAAACTCCGGGCAGCAAGAGTGGATAACACCGTTTCAGGTAATCACTTACGCAGTTTCTCAGGCACTGAAAAAATTCCCGATGCTGCGCTCAAGGCCGCTGGATCAGGAACGTTATCATACTTATACCGATATCAATCTGGGTATTGCTTTTCTGGATGAAAAAGGTGACTTGAGTTCATTAAAAGTGGCGGGAACACAGATCATGGGCTTTTTCGAGTTCAGGCAACATCTGAATAGCGTACTTGATCCCGATGCTGAAAGAGTGCCTGTCGATATAGATGTTCCTATGATGATCTCGTATACCGGCAGCGATGGTGCTACCTCGGCTGTACCGCTTATCGTGCCGCCATCTCAGTCAACATTGTTCATCGGTGCTCCGCACAACAAAGAAATGAACCTCGTTCTGGCATTCAATCACTATTTGCTAAATGGGGTAGAAGCGGCTGAATTTCTTACAGAGATTGCTGCTGAAGTTCGCGTTCTGTCTGGGCCGCAATCTGTCGCACATCAGATGGAAGGTCAATCCGGTAAACCGGTTGCTGGGCAGTTACGCACACTCTTGGCTGACTTCCTGAATTGGGACGAGGATTTTACTGAATCAATGATGCAACGCACCTGGGCTGATTTGGGCATTGATTCACTGAAAGCGGTAAAACTTGCGGAGCTGATGTCAGTGCGTTTTCGCCGGAAATTATCGCCCACGCTGTTCTGGCGTTATAGCTCACCGCATCGGTTGATTGAGTATCTTGACATTTCCAGAACTGAAGTGGCCGAGAAGAAACATTCTTTAGATGACTTTATTAATGCGGTGCGTTGTCTTGATGGTGAAGCAGCATTAGGATTGCAGCGCCTCATAGAGGGAGGTAAGCATGGATAATCTGTATCACATATATCATTCACTAAGCCCGGAGGAACAGCGGATAGCTAAATCCGCCTTGCTGGAGCATTTAAGCTCCATGACTCCATCAGTAAGCGGTTCAGGTGATACGAAACAGATGCCTATTGCTATTGTGGGCATGGCCTTCCGACTACCTGGCGCGGAAGATTCCCCGGAGCAAATGTGGGAGATCATCAGATCTGGACGCAGTGTGATAGAAGAGATCCCGGAGCAGCGGCTTGCGTCTGGAAAACCTTACATTATTCCGCTGCCTAAAAAAGCATTAAAAGCTGGGTTGCTGAATAATATTGATGGTTTTGATGCGCCATTCTTTGGTATTTCTCCGCGAGTGGCCGCTATGATGGATCCGCAGCAGAGAATGCTATTGGAGCTGACTTGGCAAGCGATAGAAGATAGCGGTACTAATCCGCTGAGTTATTCGGGATCAAAAACCGGTGTTTTTATTGGCTCGTGCAGCAATGATTATCGTGAACTTGTCGCGGCTGATATGGCAATGGCAAATGCTTATGCAACGACGGGAACACTGAATTGCCTGTTGGCAAACAGGTTGTCATTTTATTACAACTTTGTTGGTCCTAGCTTGCAAATTGATACCGCGTGTTCAAGCGGATTAACGGCGTTGACTCAGGCGGTAAATTCATTGCGTTCTGGGGAATGCCAGCAGGCGATAGTTGGCAGTATTAATTTGTTGAGCAACACATTTAACATGGCCGCTTATTACCGGGCGGGAATGTTATCTAAGGATGGTTGTTGCCGAGTTTTTGACGCGGATGCGAATGGCTTTGTCCGTGGTGAAGGCGCGGTGTGCCTGTTTTTGAAAACGCAAAAACAGGCATTGGCGGATCAGGATCCTATTTATGGATACGTTCGGGCATCGGCGGTAAATCATGGCGGGCGGGCTAACTCACTGACTTCACCTAACCCTGAGCAGCAGATTGCATTAGTCAATGATTGCTTGCAACAGGCTGGAGTCTCTGCGGAGCAAATCAGTTATTTAGAAGCACACGGTACGGGAACGTCACTGGGCGATCCAATTGAATTTAATGCACTTAATGAAGTCTTTAACCATGGTCAGTCAGGAAAAATGTTGCAGCCTTGCTATATTGGCTCAGTAAAAGCCAATATTGGGCATTTAGAGGGTGCTGCGGGGTTAGCGGGTATCGTTAAAGTTTTATTGATGTTGCAGCATAAATCCATTGTACCTTGCGCAGCATTTCAGCGTCTGAACCCTGAAATTGATAGCGCTGACACGCGTTTACAACTGGCTACAGAGGAAAACGCCTGGCAGGTGGATGCAGGGCAAAAACGTTTCGCTGGACTCAGCTCTTTCGGATTGGGTGGAAGTAACGCTCATGTTATTTTGGAGGAGGCGCCGACCAAAGTTCAGCAACAGATTAAAGCCAGTTCGGAGAGATATTATTATCCTATCGCGGCCAATAGCCAGGCCTCGTTGCAAAAAATGGTGGTTATGCTGGGAGATTTTATTGAGAGCGATGAAAACATCGATCTGCAAGCGGTTAGTTGGACATTACAGTTTGGCAGGGCGGCGCTCCCCCAGCGGGCATTGTTTGTTGCAACATCACGGCAGGATCTCCTGAACCAACTACGTGATTTTGCTTCGTCTGCTGCAACCAAAGAAGATCAATGGCTTCATATGGCAGAGGACGATTCTCGATTCTTATGGTTACAAGGTCAGGATATAGATTGGCGTACTTGTTGGCCTTCCGGGCAGAAGCCGTTACGCATTCGACTGCCCAAATATGCTTTTGAACATCGGCGTTACTGGTTACCTAACAACGAATCTGTGGTTGAAAAACCGTAGTTGGGGCCTCTCTTTTTCGTATTAAATTCCCTGTTGTAAAACAGGGAATTTATCACTCTATAAATTAACCCATTTAAAGAATGAGAAATGTTTTCTCTTCATCGAAAATTTTAAATAACGTATTGTCGGTTGATTGACTTTCTCTCATGTTTAATAACGTCTTAATTGCATTAACGATGATAAAAAGTCTGACAGATTAATCAATCAGAAAGATTATAACGATTAGACAGGTATTTAAGCATTAATAGAGGATGAAAATAATTTGGAAAAATAACGAAATTGGTTTTCGCATGAAATTACATTAAAGACATGAAAAATAAAGGTAATTTAAATAAAATTATAAAAATGAATACTATTTCATGGATTAAGGTAGTGGAAAGCAAGTTTAAACTGGCGTATTTAAGGTACCCTCGTTTTACATAATAATTTTCCCAAGCTAACTGCAAAAAAAAATAGATAAATAACTACATTGGGTATTTATGGGTTGTTTAGCGTTGTGTTGCTCTAAAACTATACTAAGATTTGTTTGATCCTGTGTCTATTATGTTGCTTCCCATAAGCTACGCGATAAACTTAATTCTTAAAAAGGTAGGATTAGAACTATGTTTAAGATTGGTCACAATAATAAGATGATCGAAGTATTAATTGGGAGAGAGTGCCAGAGGCGGCATACCCCATAAGAAAAAAATTCGTGTGCCTTACTGTGAAGCATGACTCGAGGTTCAACACTCCGATCCTGAATGGTCGGGATTGGAAATTCGCAATTCAACACAAATATAGGCCCAACTATGAATCCGTTTGATCATATAGTTCCCATGCGAAAGGAAGAACTGCAACACGTTCCCGCAGCACAGAGCACGCTGAACCGTTTTGCCGGTGTCAGTATCCCTCAACACCCGAGCATGGCTCCGAACGACTTTGGAAGCCCGCACCAGGACAGCTGGTGTTCCGAGTCTGTGTCGCTCAACGGCCCCGTTGACGGCAATCTTCTGCTTATCGAGCAGTACAATCCTTTCGGGTACACGCCGAACATGGTTTGTAATAGCAATAATCAAATGGTGGGTGTCTCGTTCGACTATGCTTCATCCCAGTTCTGGGTGGTGGTGTTTGATGAGAACTGCAACATCATTTCGGCCACGCCCGCGGGCAAGTATTCCGGCAATACCTTCGGTGGCGGCTATTTCTACATGGACAACCACGACAACACGATTGTTGTACAGAACAACCGAATCGTCAGCTATCCGACAGCAAATGTGCAGCTGATAGAAAGCGAGATTTATCCGCTCGCACCGAACTGGCGGAGCGCCAATATTGTCAAGCTGGTCACTGGTTCAAGAGAGGGTAACTCTCTCTACTCGTCGCTTCCGGTTTGGGATGAGAGTCGTCCGAATCTCTACTGGTGCCTGCTTGCCGGTGAGTACGACTATCAGAACTACCCGGATAGCACACTCAGCGCCCCGGCATGGATGGCGGTTGTGCAAATTGAGGACGATGGGAGCACGACGCTGATTGGTGCGAATAAGCTGGAAAAACAGTGGAACAACAATACGTTCGCTGTTGATGAGAATGGAGCTTACATCGTCACCAATGGTCTCGACAGCGAGGACGCCTGTACGGAAGGATATCTCTGGGCGTTCAGTCTGGAGGGGAATGATGTCACCGTTCGCTGGAAGACGCCCTACAAGAATGCCGGATACTTGAAGCCGGGTCAGAAGAATATCGGTTCGGGAACCACGCCGACGCTCACCAAAACGCAGGACGGGACTGAACTGGTAGGGATCACTGACAATGCCGACCCCCGCCTGAACGTGCTGGTCTGTAACCGTGCGGACGGAAGTGTCATCTCCGAGACCCCTTGCTTTTTGGAGATGAAGAGCGCCGATGAAGCCTCACTGATTGGTGTTGGTGATACCTTCGTGGTTGAAAATAACTTCGGCCACTATCCGACGTGGCCGTTCTCACAACTGGTTCCAAATGCTCCCGGCATGGAGATGATCCGCATCAACCCTGAAACTGCCGAACAGCCTGATAAAAAGATATGGTCTTTGCCGGACGTTCACTTTTATGCAATGAACATGCTCTGTCGCGGAAGCGGTATCATCTTCGCGCATACCTGTAGCTGGTCTGATGAAATTTCAGCGTCAAAAGGCGGAATGTACTACATCAGCGCGATCGACTCCTTCGATGGCCGGGTGATTTGGCAGATTCCCCTTGGCAGAGGTGTGAACTATTGTCATGAATACGGCGGCATTTACTTCAATAGGGATGGCGACCTCTACATTGGCACCAACCAGTATTTGGTTGCTATCAAGAATTTCCAGAACCGTTCCCAAAAGCTTAAGGAACGGGTGGCTGAAATCGAAAAGGAAATCGGTGCGAACGACTGAGACGATTGCATTAACTACCCGGTTATCCAGTCGTCAGCAAGGGTGCTGTTCCAGCATCATGGTTTGCAGCGCTGACGGTGTTATGTACACGTTTCTGGCCGCAGGTACCGGCCAGGTCGATGGTTGCCAGTGGATATTCGCTTAAGGTTGTACAGCTTGAACTCGGCAGGGCCACCTTTGGGCGGCTCTGTCGCATTACTGGACTATGACAACTTAGCCGCTACACGCGGCAAGTAACCCGGTTCGTATTATGCTAAATTATTTATTTGCGGATTTTATTATGTTGATTTTTTATGATCGATTATTTAATTGGTTTATAAAAAAGTTTATTCCCCGGTTGAAAATGTTATTAAAATAGGTTCCTTTTTGGAAATATATTGCTTGATTAACCTATTCATATTGTTGTTTATCTTTTTTTTTTGGGGGTATAAATAAGCTATTCATAATAGTGATACAGCCTGACCGTTTGATTAATAAATATATAGGTAAAATTTAATGGCTTAGTAGGTTTCATCAGTTTGTGATTCTACTAAAAATCTTCCCAAAGCATTGCTGCGTAAGGTATTTTTCGAATTGATTCATTATTGTGAATTGTTATTTATAAGCTTTAATAAAGCCAATTTTTGTTTTTTATTTTCCGTTGATAGTTTTATGGTGGGCAGGTTTTATTAAGAGCCTGTACATTATTTTGTGTAATTACCACCGCATTATAAATGACCGTCCAGACGATCACCGAACTCAATAATAAAATGGCTCATAGCCAGCCGCCAGTTGTGGGTCTGTATACTCCATTTTTTCGAGGCTGCTTGAGTCGCCAGATAAATCACTTTACGCACTATATGGGTATGGGGTCTGCTTGGAAAACGGAAAATACCCTACGCTAAGTACACTTTTTAAACATCAGGTTCCTGATTTGCCACTTTATACTCTGAGAATTGTTTGTCGCAAAAAATATTTTGCAGTATCATAACTGGGCAAGCACATTGGCCACTATTTATGGGCCGTTAAGGAGGTGATTATGAAAAGAATAGGGTTTGTATTGTTGGTGTTATTCTTCGGCATGGCTGTTTTCCCTGCGAGCGCTGACTATGGGCACCGTGACTGCCGCCATGGGCCGTATATTAAATCGGGCGAGTGGGTACCGCGCTTTGGTAAAATGACACTGGCGGTTGTGCCAACCAAATGTAGTCGCAATATTCGCTTCAGTGAAACCGGTAAGGCAAAGGCAAAGGAAAAGGCATTTGAGGAACTGAAGCATAAGTTCGGGAAGAGCAGATACTGGTACAATACGAAAGGTATGCGTAATCAGTTCGACTGCCACGTGGATATTGCTAGTAAAAAAGATAAATGGAATCTCGATCCTTACCGTAAATATGTGGGGTATGCGGCAACGAAAAAAGCTGGCTGCAATCCACAATAATATCGTAGTAAAAAAGGAGCTGAATCAGCTTCTCAGACCGCTGACAAACCTCGTTGAAAAGAACGGGGTTTGTTTTTTTCATGATGAAAAATGTTGTGACCATTTTCCTCATTAGCCCCATGTGATCGCTCACCGATGCGCCATTTTTGCCCTTGCCTTACCACATACCCCCTTTATCCAGCAATAAAAATAACAAAACGTGGCGACTTTGCGGTTTTTTTACGGGTGAAACATGGCAACTCTGATTGAAGCTAAAAATATTGCATGCCAATTTGACGGCGAGCCGAAGCCGTTATTTTCCGGCATAGATATTAATTTGACAATTGGACAACAGGCGCTTGTTGGACGTAATGGTATTGGTAAATCCTGGTTGGCGTCCATTTTAGCTGGCCGCTATTCACCTTCAGAAGTTACGGTGCAGCGGTTTTGTGACGTAGGTTATTTATCGCAGGGATTAGCCTCTTTTCTAGGCAATGGTGCCGATATTTTAGGTATTTCAACTCTGTAAAGTGCTTATCGCCGGATCTTGGATGGAGAAGGACGTGATGAGGATTTTGAAAAAATGGAAGGGAACTGGGATATCGAGCAGCAAACAGAGTTAATGCTGGTGGAAGGGGAATTATCAGCGCGTGTTTTGCACCAGGCATTTAATACTTTAATACGAAATATTTTATCCAAATTAGGTCGTCATTGCTTTGAACCAGTCTTGTCATTTGTCTTGATCCCACAAATACCCCGCCAAATTTCTCATTGTTCCAGCCATCGAATTTTTTCTCTTTTGTCATGCTAGCAGTTATTTAATTCCATATTTTCTGACCGACAACGTTTTAGACGCTGACAAGGAAAGCCGTGGCTGAAGATAGCGATCTTGAGAAAACAGAAGAACCCACGCCCCATAAACGGGAAAAAGCCCGGAAAGAGGGGCAGATAGCTCGCTCCAGAGAGCTGAGTTCCATATTGATGCTGACCAGTGGCCTGAGTTTGCTTTGGATGAGTGGTCAATCAATGACTCATGAATTGTCGCTGATGGTGTTTGAAGGTTTTAACTTCGATCACAGCATGGTCAGCAATGATAAGCAGATGGTTCAGCAGATTGGCAGGTTGCTCCGGCAAGCTGTTTGGGCTTTGTTGCCGGTTTTTGCCGGATTAGTGTTCGTTGCGTTAAGTGCTCCGGCGCTATTGGGTGGATTAGTATTCAGTACAAAATCCATCAAATTTGATGCGAAAAAATTGAATCCTATTTCGGGTCTGAAACGTATTTTTTCAATGAATGCGTTAGCTGAATTATTTAAAGCGTTACTTAAAGCAGGATTTGTCGGAATTGGCGCTGCTTTATTTCTTTGGATGAACTGGCCTGCCATGTTACGGCTGATCGCGCAACCACCTCTGTTGGCGCTGGATGATGCAATGCAAATGTTGGTATTTGCCGGTTATGTGGTGGTTTTCATGTTGATACCGATGGTGGCTTTCGATGTCGTTTACCAGATATACAGCAATCTGAAAAAACTGAGAATGACCCGACAGGAAATAAAGGATGAATTTAAAGAACAAGAAGGGGATCCACATGTTAAGGCGCGTATCCGTCAACAACAACGGGCAGCTGCCCGTCAGCGTATGATGGCGGATGTACCGAAAGCGGATGTGATTGTCACTAACCCAACTCACTATGCTGTCGCCCTGAAATATGACGACAAAGCGATGAGTGCGCCAAGGGTATTGGCGAAAGGGGCGGGGATCATTGCATTGCGGATTAAAGAAATGGGTACAGAAAACCGCATTCCATTACTTGAGGCACCGCCACTTGCCAGGGCGCTTTATCGCCATAGTGAAGTTGGGGGACATATCCCCGCGACACTTTATGCGGCGGTAGCGGAAGTGCTTGCCTGGGTCTACCAATTGAAACGTTGGAAACGAGAAGGCGGCTTGAAGCCGAAGAAACCTGAAAATCTGCCAGTGCCGCCAGCACTGGATTTCGCTGGAGAAAATAATCGTCATGGCTAATCTGGCCTCTATACTTCGTTTACCGGGCAATATGAAAGGTTCGCAATGGCAAATTCTTGCCGGACCGGTATTGATCCTCATGATCTTGTCAATGATGGTATTGCCGTTGCCGCCATTCATGCTGGATTTGTTGTTTACTTTTAATATTGCACTGTCAATCATGGTATTGTTGGTGGCGATGTTTACCCGGCGTACTCTGGATTTTGCTGCATTCCCGACAATATTGTTGTTTTCAACTTTACTGCGTTTGTCTCTTAACGTGGCTTCAACCCGTATCATTTTATTGGAAGGGCATACCGGCTCTGCGGCGGCGGGCCACGTTGTAGAAGCATTTGGTCACTTTCTGGTTGGCGGTAATTTCGCTATCGGTATTGTGGTATTTGTTATCTTGGTATTGATTAACTTTATGGTGATTACCAAAGGTGCAGGGCGTATTGCTGAGGTTGGCGCCCGTTTTGTGCTGGATGGTATGCCAGGTAAACAGATGGCGATTGACGCTGACTTGAATGCCGGATTAATTGGTGAAGAGGAAGCGAAGAAACGCCGTGCGGAAGTGACTCAGGAATCGGATTTCTATGGTTCGATGGATGGCGCCAGTAAGTTTGTGCGCGGTGATGCGATTGCCGGATTAATGATCCTGGTTATCAACGTCGTCGGCGGCTTAATCGTTGGTGTGGCCCAGCATGGCATGAGTCTGGGGGATGCGGCGGAGGTTTATACCCTGTTAACCATTGGTGATGGCCTGGTGGCGCAGTTACCTGCCCTGATTATTTCGACCGCGGCCGGTGTGATTGTTACCCGCGTGGCGACGGATCAGGATGTTGGTCAGCAGATGGTGACTCAACTATTCGATAATCCCCGTGTGTTGATGTTGAGTGCGGGGGTTCTCGGATTATTGGGCATGGTTCCGGGAATGCCCAATTTTGTTTTCCTGCTGTTCACTGCGGCGTTAGCAGGTCTTGGCTGGTATCTCTATCGCCGTGCTGATGGCCCGGTGATGAATGCGGAAAAACCAAAAGTGGAAGAGCAACAGCAGGCATCAGAAGCTTCATGGTCTGATGTTCAGCTTGAAGATCCGCTGGGAATGGAAGTGGGATATCGCCTGATCCCGATGGTTGATTTCCGTCAAAATGGCGAATTACTGGGGCGAATCAGTGGTATTCGGAAGAAATTTGCTCAGGAGATGGGATATTTACCCCCGGTGGTTCATATCCGTGACAACCTTGAACTGGCTCCGGCTGGCTATCGTATTCTAATGAAAGGGGTAGAAATTGGTCGCGGTGAAGCGCATCCGGGGCGCTGGCTGGCAATAAACCCTGGCGGTGCAGTTGGGGAATTGCAAGGTGATATCACCAAAGATCCGGCTTTTGGACTGTCTGCGGTTTGGATTGATGATAGCCTCAGAGAACAGGCGCAGGTTCAGGGTTATACCGTGGTTGCTGCCAGTACGGTTGTGGCTACCCATATGAATCATCTGTTGACGCAATATGCTAATGAGTTATTTGGCCGTCAGGAAGCTCAACAACTGTTTGAACGCGTCAGTCAGGAGATGCCTAAACTGACCGAAGACTTTATTCCCGATATTGTCAATTTGACAACCTTGCATAAGGTTCTGCAAAACCTGTTGTCCGAACAAGTGCCGATCCGGGATATGCGGACAATTATTGAGACACTGGCTGAACATGCTCCGGGACAAACTGATCCTTATGAGCTGACATCTGTGGTCAGAATCGCGCTTGGCCGGGCGATTGCTCAACAGTGGTTCCCGGGAGCGCAGGAAATTCAGGTTATCGGCTTAGATGCCGGTCTTGAACGCTTATTAATTCAGGCGTTGCAAAACGGTGGTGGTTTGGAGCCGGGATTGGCGGATAACCTGCAAGGGCAGGCAACGGAAGCACTGCAACGTCAGGAAATGTTGGGTGCTCCTCCGGTGCTGCTGGTTAATCACGCATTACGCCCACTATTATCGCGTTTCTTGCGTAGAACTTTACCGCAATTAGTGGTTTTATCTAATCTTGAAATCAGCGATAACCGTCAAATTCGAATGACAGCGACCATTGGTGGTAACGGATAGATATATCAATAAAATAGCAGACCATTTTATTCCAAAATGGCCTGCTATAATCATCTCTCGACAGTAATAGTCGTTTTTAGTCATAAAAAACCTGCCGGAGCAGGTTGGTTAAAAATAAAAATCGTAGTTTATGAAGTAAACCTCATTTAAGTCTCTCAGGATTTTCCTCTCTGATTCACCCAGATCGTCCTTTGTGTATTTTTTATAAAATAACATCTATATCAATAGGATTATCTGCAAAATATTACTGAAAATCACGATATGCATCGTCACTTAATAACGCCTTATAGTCCTCAGTAAAATATCGGCCTCAATGAATATCATATTTAAGTGCGCCATATAGTATATGTGAAGTCATCGTTGATATTAATCTCTTTAAGATTACACACAAGTCCAAGGATCTGATATAACATATTGATTATATAAATATTTATTGGTGCTGTATGAGTTGGGTAACAGAAGAATCCAAGACATTAGATGCTCTTTGTAAAATATTAACAAATCAATCCATAGTGCAATTGTTGAGATAAATGGTATAGGTGTTATTATAGCGGAATAGAATTCTAATAAATTAATTTGAGTTTAAGATAATTGTTTGTTTAATCATATATTTATATTGATTTTTTCATCTTGATATAAATTTAAACATAAATGGATTGATCTATATGTTATTTATTTACGATATGATTTTTATTTGAAATTCGTGAATGATAATATTATATCCGTAGCTGCTATTAAAAAATTTTCGAAATAGTTCAAAAATAGATCAAGTTATACTGAGTAAGAATAATAAAGAACGGGCTAAATAGTCGAATATTGAATAAAAGAATGATAAAGGAAAGATAAAAAATAACACACCAAATTTGGTGACGAAAAAATAAAATTCAGTAATATTTGCCGCTCTAAACAATTCAAAAGGATGAGAGTTAAATATGTATAAAAATATGTTAAAATCCGTAACATCAGGAAAAACAGAAAACGGACCTCAACTAAAAGGGAATGAGAACGCATATGACACATCAATATTAAAAGGCAGCCCTGTAGGACGAAATGATATTGGAAATTCAGCACCACTACCCGCTCAGGCAGAAGTTTTTCAAAAAGTTGTCGATGAAAAAATAGAAAGCTTCAAAACCAAGGGAAATCCAATCTCAATCGTTGTTTGGCGTAATAACCAGACAGGGCTTACCCACATATTGGATGGTCAGCATCGATTTATTGCTGCATGCATACTTGGAGTACCCGTTAATTTGACATGGAAAAAGTTCGGTATACCCCCTAATCAGATAGACTGGAGTGGTACAAAATTCTCAAATGCAATACCGGCCAAGACCAAGATATTTGGAAAATAATCGATTAAGTTAGTTTAATATGTATTCGGCGCGACTTGATCTGATACAGGAATTTGAAAGATTGAGAGTTACCGGTTTTGATATAGATGTCGAAATCTTAAACAAAACGTGCGGTAACTCTCATGCTCCATATTATTAATCCCATCATCCCGGATAAATTCAAATGTAATTGAGAATGTAACGGGTGCTACGACCGCCAGCGCCGGTGCTTTTTAAACAGCCTAGCTCAACCAAATGTGCTAAATGTCTTGTTGCCGTGGGGCGACTTACCTTCGCCACTTTTTGATATTGGCTGTTGTTAATACCCTGCTCAAAATCACCGTCCAGCATACGGTTTAATACTTTTGCCTGTTCTTTAGTCAATTGGGGCTGATCTATCTGCTGCCAAAACTTAGCTTTTAATACAACCCGATTAATTTCTTTCAGTTTGTTTGCTAAGGTTTCATTCAGTATTTTCAAAAACCAAACTATCCAGGCGGTAATATCCAAACTGCCTCTCTGAGTGCTTTCAAGGGTTTCGTAATACATCTTACGATACTCACAAATACTGACTGACATTGCGTAGAAACGGATTGAGCGGTTTTCGGCTTGAGCAAGTGCAAGGTCTGTTAAAAATCGGGTAACGCGGCCGTTTCCGTCTTCTAAGGGGTGGATTGTCACAAACCATAAATGAGCAATTGCCGCCCTAATGATGGGATCGAGACTGGCATCTGTTCGGGATTGATTGAACCATTTTATAAATTGAAGTACTTCGGCGACAACTCTTTCCGGTGGTGGCGCTTCAAGGTGAACAGTCGGTTTATCCAGACGACCGGATACCACTTCTATCCCCCCTTCGCGTAACTGACCTCCCTGTATCGGATTGAACAGGGTATATCCTGCGGGGAACATCAACTGATGCCACCTGAGGATACGCTCAAGGGTCAGATCGGATTCACTGTTTTCTATCACATCAAGGGCGACCTCGGTAATGCCGTCAGTTCTTTCTGTTGTTGGATAAGGTTTTTCTTCTGTGATGCCCAACCTGTTCGCCAATGATGAGCGTACAGAAGCCGCGTTTAATCTCTCACCTTCAATTTCGCTGGAATAGATTATGCTGGATAGCAGGCTATCAAGCGTTGCTTGTTTGGTGTCTTCATACTCAGATTTGCCTAACAACAATCCTTGGTTGAAATGCACGTTTCGTAGTAATGGTGCAGTAACGTCGGCATTCCAATGGAATTCAGGCCAATTATGTTGTTCCCATATCCACATTGATTTCACCTGTGAGTCAAATAAGACTTCTATTCTACTCACTAAATGAGTCGAATGTTAATTTTATTTGACTCATTTACGGTTTTTTTAAGGTAATTAAGGCCTTATTGACCTTGATGGAGGGCAGGGAGAGATCTCACATTTTTAGACCTGCCCTGACTTCTGGATTTAATCGGTATAAAGTTTTAACGATTGTTTTTATCGCTTTTAACATTTGTTTTTTATTAGTCGAATCCGCCCGTTATTTTTATTGATTAAAGTTTTTACCTGATGCGTATGTCCTTTTTCCCAGATTTTAAAACCGTGCTGACAGACAAAAAACAGTTTTTATTATCTGTTGTTTTATCATTTTCAAATTCTTAATTATTTAATGTGGGTAATTATTATTTTGATATTATTTAAATATATGCGCGGTTTTCCTTAATGATTAAAATGAAATATTTTTATTTTATAAAAATAAAATGATTATGTTAAATGAATGCTATTTTAGTGTGTTTTCAATTCTTTGGTGTCTTTTCAATAAATTTTTAATAATTTGATTTAAAATTAATTAAATTTATGGTTGTTGCGATAATAATGATGAGAAAAATATTATTTAATCGATATTTTTTCATGTGAAATTTTTTGAAAAAAAAGTAATTAATTTTTTATCAAATAACTGGCAAAAATTCACTTTTCCACAATGCTTAATTATATCAGGTTGTGCCTTACGAAAAACCAGTGACAGAGTCAAGTTAAATATTAAATAAGTGTTATCGGGAACATATTTTTCGAGGGCGGTAGCGTACCTGAGGTAATAAGCGAAGTTAAATCGTTTCAAATCGCAGGGTAACTAAGAATGGGTTTCTGATGAGGAAAACATTATGTCCATTGAATCGCCGCTACATCAGGAAGAAGATATTGTCGTGATACATGTTGCCACACCCGATGATTTGGTGAAGTTTGCCGATCAAGCCCTCTTCTGGAATAAAGAAACCTATGAGCAGATGAAAATTGCAGAGGTATTGTTTACGCCAGCAGGAGAAGCGCTACCTGGTCTGAGTATTAAACATATCGCTACTCCCGATAATTTGGCGAAGTTTGTCGATGAAGAATACTACTGGAATGAGAAGACCTACGAACAGATGGACGCTGTGAGGGTGTTGTTTATACCCGCAGAAAAAATACGTGGTGTGGGAATTAAACATGTTGCCACACCCGATGATTTGGCGAAGTTTGCCGATGGAGAACTCTTCTGGAGTAAGAAAGACTACGAGCAGCTAAAAGCCGCAGAGGTGCTGTTTGTACCCAGAGAAGGAATGCCCGGTTCGGGGGTTAAACATATCGCCATGCCGGACGATTCGGCAAAATTTAACGATAAAGCGGCCAATTAGAATGAAGAGAAATATCAAGAGAGGGATAAAGCCAGAATATTGTTTATCCCGAAAGTAAAAGAATAGAACGGCGTGTGACAACGTTAACTTATCTGTCATTCTGCATTGGAGGTATTAAATGGCTCACAACAAGACATCGACATCCAGCAAGAATAATCTGTTGAATAAAGAGGAGGTTAAATCCTGGTTTAAATTATATTCCCTGCCGAAAAGTGAAAATTATACTCAATTGGTGCAAATAGCGGCGGAAGGTCGGCGTTTAGCCGGGCTGGACGCTGATCAGCCCGACAATAATCCAGGGGCAGGATTGAACCGAGATCTGGATGAAGTGAATTTACTTTTAGTGAATCCCGGTGAAGGGGTACATATCGGGGAAAACCGTGAAATTGCTGTCAATATTGATAAGAGCAGCGGCTTACAGTTTATTAATGGCGAATTGGGATTACGCCCCGAGTTTAAATTGTCTCTGGAATTGTTTGAGAGTTTTACGCAGGAACAACAAAGAGAACTTTACCGCTGGCTGATTCATGCTGGGGAGATGGCAGCTAGTAAGGTGCAGTTGCCCGCGTTTGACTTGCCGGTCAACGGTAACAATAAAAACCTTGGCGCTGTTGTCAGTGTTAGCGGTGATGGGAAAACTATCGCGCTTAGTGGGGCGGAAGGAAAGGAACCTGTATATCTATTTTCTTATACCGATAACGGTTGGCGGCAGCAATTCGCTGATTACGTTAGTGGTTATAGCGGCAGAGCGTTAAGTCTGAATCGAAATGGTAATGTTCTCGCGGTGGGTATTGATAACCGAAACAGTGATGGTGGGCATGGTTCAGTGTTCGTTTATCGCAGATTGGCAAATGGCGCGTGGGAGAAATCTGCCAAACTTTGGCTTAGTGAGGCGAATGTTCAGCAGCATTTCGGTTGCGCTGTGGGCTTGAGCGCTGATGGCACACTATTAGCGGTAGGTTCTTATGGCTGGAGATCGGGTTCATTGACTAACTGCGGCGCAGTGTATCTTTATCAGTATGACGGGAAGAAATGGTCACAGCTTGGTGAGCGTCTGACCTTATCTTCTCCGTCACAGGGCGATATGTTTGGCGGCAAACTTAGTTTGAGTGCGGATGGTTCAACCTTGGCAGTGGCGGCAACCGGGCGTAATGGTAATAACGGTGAAGTGACGCTATTTCATCGTCACGGGGAATATTGGCAGCCGCGACCGCCACTCAGTTCGCTGAATTTTCCTTCACTCAACAGCAGTGATAGCTTTGGCGCCAGTCTCAGCCTGAACGATAGCGGAGATATTTTGGCGGTGGGGTGCCCGGGAGAGAAAAGCAATGTTGGTGCGGTCTATTTGTACCAGCGTTACAGTAATGCATGGCAAGAAATGGGGATACTGAGAGAAGCGGTGACTGTCGGGGAAAGGTTTGGCAGCGAGCTGTCTTTGAGTGGCGACGGTCAGGTGCTGGTGGTGTCAACACCTGTTGGTAAAGATAACACAGGTGTGCAAACCGGTGCAGGATGGTGGTTTAGTTATCAGGATGAACAATGGATTATGCAGGGCAAATTACTGGCAGTGGATGGAGAATCAAACCATAAATTTGGTGCCAGTGTTTGCTTTAGTGGTGATGGCAATACGTTGGCGATTGGTGCCAGTGGCTGGAAGAGTGGAGAAGGGAAAGTTTACCTTTACGACTAGCTAAATGAGGAAAAAACGATGGCGAAAGAGATAACAGATGAAACGGTCAGCCGGCTTAGTGCCCACTTCGCCCCTGGCAAGATCCCGACTGAGGCGGCATTTTATTCACTAATTGATTGGGCCACGTTGTGGCGACAGCTTTTTGGTTGGCAGGAGGGTGATCAGGCTTATCATCCGGGAGTTGGGTTGCAGGTTATCGACAACCGTTTGGTGGTTAAGACTGGTGATGGCATTGCGTTGGCACCGGAGGGGCTTGCGTTAAAGCTACAGCTCGGCGGGGGATTGATGTTGGATAAATCCGGGGTGCTGTCGGTGGATGGTACTGTAGCGGTTTCGGCACAAGCTTTTAAATTGCTTCCTGAGGAGACGAGGAAACAAATTGCCGGGTTGTTATTGAATGCTGGCAGTACGCATTCTCAATAATTGGGTGGAGGGGTTAAATTTCCCTGAACAGAAACCGATGACAGTGACTGTCTAATACGGCTTTTGAGGACATATTATGACTGATAAAGAAATTAGTACTGCTGACTCATTAAAAGCGAGTTTTAAGTCCGGTGTTCCGCCTGCGCCTGAAGCATTTTCCCATTTGATTGATGAGGCATATAAGGCATATGAAATCATTGATGGCGGTAAGGGGGATGGTCCGACCGCAGGGCTGGAACGAGATGACAAAGGAAAACTGGCCCTCAACGCTCACCATTCTGGCGGGTTGAACCTTGATCAGGGAGCTTTGGCACTATCACTGAATCCAGAAGGTGGGTTCTCTTTTGATGGAGGAAAGCGTCTGAAATTGGCTGCCGAGCGTCAGGTTCAGTTTGCGGATTTCTTCAGTTTATCGCGGCGGGAGCGGATGGAGATCACGCAGTTGTTGGGTTTTAAACGTGCCATGATGGCGCGTATGGTTTCTCCTTCCCCTAAAGCGAATGAACATTTTGGCACTTCTGTAAGCCTGAACGCGGCGGGAGACTGCTTAGCGGTTGGGATGGATAATAAAGTCTGTGTGTATACGGGCCGGAAGGGTGAGTGGAATATAAGCGCTCCGGCTGTGTTTGAGGATGATAAAGATCAATCTCGTAGTTCTTGGGATGTCAGTTTGAATGCGGTAGGAGATTGCCTGGCGGTGGGATACTTGGAGGAATACTACATTGGTGTTAAAAAAGTGAAGGCTTGTGTGTATACGCGCACAAATGGCGTCTGGGATACCAAAAATCCCATTGTGTTTCCGCTGGAAGATCAACGTGGATACGCTGGTGGTCACAATGTCAGCTTGAGCGCCACAGGAGACTGTCTGGCGGTGGCGGGCGACTCTTGGTCCTACATATATACACGCACGAATGGGATTTGGGATACAGAAAACCCCTTTAAGTTGATTAAATCGTTTATAAAGGTTTGTCTGAGTGCCTCGGGAAATTGCCTGGCGGGATATGGTGTTGATTATTCTCATGATCCAATAAACGTGGTTTATGTGTATACACGCACGAATGGGATTTGGGATACAGAAAACCCCATTAAGTTCATGGCTGCTAAAGATCGTTCATCCAGTTTTAATCGGATTTTTAGCCTAAATGCAGAGGGAGATCGTCTGGCGGTGGGGGTAGATTATGATGTCCCCACTGCGGGGAAGGTTTATCTATATACGCGCAAGAATGGGATCTGGGATACAGAAAGTCCCATTAAGTTTTCGGCTCCTGCAAGTGATGTAACGTATTTTGGCAGCGCTATCAAACTGAATGATGTGGGAAACCGTCTGGTAGTGGGGGCGGCTTCCAGAGTGTATGTGTATACCTGTCTAAATAATAAGTGGAATATGGATACACCTATCGAGATTTTGGACCCCTCAGGCAATTCAGACAATTTAAATGGTTTTGGTAAAGCTGTCAGTTTGAATAGGTGGGAGACGAGTTTGGCAGTTGGTGCAGTTTCAGCCAAGGTTGGTTCTGCGTCCGAAGCCGGTGCAGTCTACATCTTTGAAAATGTCAAATGATGCTCATACAGAGGACAGTGACTGTCTAATACGGCTTTTGAGGAAATATGATGACTGATAAAGAAATTAATACCGTTGACTCATTGAAAGCGAGTTTTAAGTTTGGTGTTCGACTCATGCCGGAAGCATTTTCCCACTTAATTGATGAGGCATATAAGGCATATGAAATCATTGATGGCGCTCAAGGTGATGGCCAGACCGCAGGGTTGAAACGAGATGGCAAAGGAAAATTGGCTCTCAACACTCACCATTCTGGCGGGTTAAATCCAGAACAGGGGGCTTTGGCCCTGTCACTTAAGCCAGAAGGCGGACTCTCTTTTGATGGGGGAGGGCATCTGAAATTTGATGTCGATCGGCAGGTTCAGTTTGCAGATTTTTTCAGTTTATCGCGGCGGGAGCGGATGGAAATCACGCAGGTGTTGGGTTTGAAACGTCCCATGATAACGCGTATTGTTTCTCCCTTCCCCAAAAAGGATGAGAGCTTTGGCATTTCTGTTAGCCTGAACGCAGTGGGAGACTGTTTAGCGGTTGGGATGATTAATAGAGTCTATGTATATACGCGCCGGAAGAGTGGTGAGTGGAATACAAGTAAGCCTATTGTGCTTGAGGTTAATGAAGATGAAGATCATAGAGCTTCATGGAGTGTCAGCCTGGATGCGGCGGGAGATTGCCTGGCGTTGGGAAGTCCGGTACCGTGGATGACTGCTAACCGAGGGAGGGTTTGTGTGTATATGCGCACGAATGGCGTCTGGGATACAAAGAATCCCATTGTGTTTCCGAGCGCAAGTGAATACTTTGGTATGAATGTCAGCTTGAGCGCAGTAGGAGACTGTCTGGTGGCGGGGGGCCAATACTTCTCTCCGTTCCGTATATTTATGCGCAAGAATGGGATCTGGGATAGAGAAAACCCCATTCAGATTCCGCTCCCTTCGGATTCTTATCAGTTTGGTAGGATTGTCCGCCTGAGTGCCGCGGGAAACTGCCTGGCGGCGCGTGATAACGGTTCCTCGCTTTATGTGTATACACGCACAAATGGGATCTGGGATGGAGAAAACCCCATTAAGTTCGATGCCCATGAAGATAATCTATCCGTGGGCAATGCTTTTAGCCTGAATGCAGAGGGAGATCGCTTGGCGGTGGAGATGGAGGAGAAGTATGATAAACCCGCTGATTGGAAGGTTTATCTGTATACGCGCAGGAATGGGATATGGGATAAAGAAAATCCTATTAAGTTTTCGGCTCCTGCAAGTGGCGTAACATATTTTGGCCGCTCTCTGGAACTGAATGATGCGGGAGATCGTCTGGTAGTGGGGGCGTCTTCCAGGATGTATGTGTATACCTGTCTGAATGATGAGTGGAATATGGAAACACCTCTTGAGATTTTGAATCCTTCAGGCAATCCAAATGGTTTTGGGGGGGGTGTCGGCCTGAATAAGGCGGGGACGAGTTTGGCCGTTGGTGCATGGGTAGAGAGCGTCGACTCTACGTCCAAAGCCGGTGCAGTTTATGTTTTTGAAAATGTTAAATAATACCATAGTGACTAAACTGAATATTATCCTCGGCACTTCACCTACGCCCGGACGTAGGCTGTTGCAGCTGTGAAACTAGCATTTTATCAAATGGATATTTATGCCTGTCAGGCAAATTCATGATGTTAATAGCGTGCTCTGATTTAATAGGTCATTCATGATATCCACTTTTTATGTGAATATACCTGCTTTAATAATATAATTAAGATGACACTATATAGTTTCTAACGAATCATTATCACTGAACTACTATAATAGTATCTGTTTTCAAAGCGTAGACGATAATTCATAAAAACACCGATGAAATGACATGTAAAAATATCTATAAAATTACTGAGCCACCATGGGGACAGCGGCCTGTACCCTGTGGACGACTCCCAAAATTAACTTTATGGGGGTAGAAGAGTAAGCCACTGAAATTTCCGTCAGACTCAGTAGATTCAATGTTGCTTGAAAAGATAGTCGATAATATCCTGATCAAATTCAAAGGTATCACGTCGTTCCGCAAGGTAGCTTTTTAGTACAGTGAGTGAACGCAGGCTTTCGCGTAGTTGGGTTTCGTTTGCTATATTTTGCCGCAATTTTTTGCAGTGTTCACGGAGGTTATCCTCTATTATCTTCGAGGTATTACCTCCCAATGTGTGCCAAATCATGCCCGGTAACGAATCAGATTTTTTTAGCTGATTAAGCTCATCGGCTAGTATATCTATACGTGCTTTTAGCAACTTATTGATGTCGGATATATCCCGGCTGTTAAAACTGAAAGTTGGATCAATGTACTTGTGGTACATGTTTATTATTGTCCAGACATCATTATCTTTCTTGGCTTTTGATAACTGTACCATCAACTGGTTTTTTTTCTTTTTCTCATCCAAATCCTGTTCACGATCCGGATGTAATACCTTGGCTATTTTTCTATACATTTGGCTTACTTCCTGCGATTTAAATAAATCATCCAGTTTTCTCTGGTCTTCTTCCGCAGGGTTGAAATCATCGGTATCTTCTGCATCATATTCATCGTAGAAATGTTCTGATTCCCGTTGAAAATGCTGTTCTATGGTGGCCCGCATTTTTTCAGGATTTTTCATCATATCAAGTAATTCTTCATCAGATATTTCTTCATTAAAATCAAAATATTCATCCAGAGTCTGCCGGATATCAGCCATCTGTTCTGGTGTTGGAGTTTCCTCTTCTTTCAACGCATGAAGATTGGAAAAGTGATCGGTCAACTTATTGAGATCAAGGTTTTCGTTAAAGGGGTAAGTACATAACTCAGCAAGCTCTTCTTCTATCCAGAAAAATAATTCTCTCCGTTGGTTTTTCCCCAGCGATTTTTTATCGGCAAATGAAAGCAACCGTGCCGCTTTATCATATCTAGACTGTATATATTGATGCTCTACCGGTAAGACCTCCTGTTGAAAGCGCATGAACAACGCATCTTGTTGCTGTTGTAGCTTGGCTATCTTCAATTGGTATTTTTCGATGGACTTCCAGTAAGCTTTGAATTGTTGCTGAGGCGTTTTTGGTATCTGTTGTCCGCTCGATTTTCTTTTTTTTAGTTGCTTGTGCATCAATATTGTTCCTGAAGTTGAAACTCGTACGTTGCGTAATTAAAAATTGTATTGTCAATACCCGTTGTTGTTTATTCCTATTCTGCAATATATTTTCGTAACACGCAAAACATTATCGTTTTGCAATTGTTACATTGACTTAAAAATGGTGATTTTTGCTAATCAATAAAAAACGGCACTACCGCGATGGGCGGTAATGCGCTGAATCAAACTTGGACTTTATGGCCGGAAAACATGGAGTGACGGGTAGCTTGGCCGTCTGAACCATAAAGAGAGGGGCTGTGGTGGCTTTTTAGAAAAGCGATAGCTTTACTATTTAACTCAAGATGCTGGGCTAACAATAGACCATTATGGGCATTTAAATCACGAACCTGGATAGCTGCTTTGCCGATCTGTTGCCACAATGTGGTGAGCATAGGCTGCTTATCGTAAGGCGCGATGGTCTTTAATTCTTTGCTTAAATTAAGACGATGCTGTTCTGAATGACCAAGCGCGGATAACAGAAAGTTTTTTCGTTCTGTTACCCGGTGTAAATCTCGTGCTTCAATAAAACCCTCGCACAGAATACGCTGTTCTTCCGCTATTGTTTGGGTCAGCGAGGTTAAATAGGTAACTTGTTGTTCGAGTAATTTCTGAAGTTCTTCCATAATGGGTGTAATTACTTTTTATAATACGGAAAGTTTTCGGCAGCTTCTCTGAGCAGAGCATCTGCGATTTTACCGCTGTTCATTTTTAAGGTTCCCTGAGCGACCGCTTCTTTCAGCTTTTGTACCTTTTGGATGTTGATATCCTGGCTGCTCGGCTGAACCAGTTTTGTTTGTGCTTCGCTTAGTTTTACTTGTGCATCACTGCTTTTTAACGTAACGCCGGAGGTTTTTCGGGTGCCTTGGGCGCTTTCATTAGTAGGTCGCTGTTGAACAGCCGCGATAGCTAATAAGGGTTGAGTGCGTTCGATACTCATAATCATTATCCTTTATGGCCAGGCATAGGTTCACCTATGGATCGGAGCAGGTTACATGCCATTTGCATACCTGCAAATCATGCTCTGCTGGTTATATCGGCACAGTAAAAGAAAACTTTAGCAACTTATAACATGATTTTTACACTGCCGTTTTCTAATGCCTGGCCGGTTATAACGTGTCCTGAATTCATTCGAACCCTGACTTTATCAGAAGTTGCAGCGTTATTAATAGCTTTCCCTTCATTGCGTATCTGAAAACCCTTTCCCTGTACAATGACCCCCACATTCTGACCTGCCCGTACAGCCCATGGGCGACGCAACATGTTGCGGGTGATGGCCTGCCCAGCCGGAATGTTGCGTACAGCAACACTGTTTTTTATTTCATTTTTGTTAACAATCAGATCGTTCGGTAGTTTTTCCAGTAATCCGCTTCTAACCTGAAAATCTTTCTCGGATAAAACATCATTACGGGAAAGGGCGCGGCGGGTAACCCAATAATGTCCTGTAACGCTGACAGCGACCTGAATAAATTTACGTTGTTGATGGCATACGATAGGTAAAGAGATATTTCCCCAGTTTTGACCACCAACAGAGGGATGAATTTCCGGTGATTTACACTGAGGCCATTGTTGTTCTGGCGTTCTGATTTCAACCGAAACTTTTTGATGATTATCCCGGTGTATCTGCTGAAAATAATGTGTTATGGCCTGAGGCAGATTATTTCCCCATGCCATCGAATTCATAAAGAAAAACGTGAATAGCCCGATAATCTTTATAGCTTGCATCATTCTCGCTCTCATTATTCTGTCAATAAAAAGTAGATAAATCCGCGGCTGTTGGGTGGCGCACAGTGTACCTGCATTGAATGTCGGTTAATGGGATAAATAGCAATTCAATTAGCGTCTATTCATTCGATAGGCTTTTCTTTCTGCGTTTATTCTATTTACTGCGAACTTCGCGATCGCGAACGGTGCTATTTAAAGTTCACAACACAGCCAAGTCACATCAGAGGGAGGAATATGCTCGATAAATTAGATGCAGCCTTTCATTTTCAGCAGGAAGCTTTGTCATTGCGATCACGGCGGCAGGGAATATTGTCCGCGAATATCGCCAATGCGGATACTCCAGGATATCAGGCGCGGGATATTGATTTCGCCACACAACTGAAAAAAACCATTGCGCACGGTCGGGTCACCGGAAACGGGATTGGGCTGACGCTAACATCGGATCGGCATATTCCTATTCAGCCTCAAAAGAGAATGGAGATGGATTTGCTGTATCGGGTGCCTTATCAGGCGGCACTGGATGGCAACACGGTGGATATGGATATAGAGCGCGGCAATTTTATGGATAACAGCCTGAAATATCAGACTGAACTGACGGCGACCAGTGCTCAGGTCAAAAGCATGATGTCAGTTTTACAGCAAGGATAAAGGCCATGTCTTTACTCAGTGTTTTTGATATTGCCGGTTCGGCATTATCAGCGCAATCCCAACGGTTAAATGTCAGTGCCAGCAATATGGCGAATGCCGATAGCGTTTCGGGGCCTGATGGCCAGCCATATCGGGCGAAACAGGTGGTTTTTCGTGTCGCGGCTCCGGTAGGGCAGGAAACAGGCGGTGTCCGGGTCAGTGAAATTGTTGATGATCCCACCCCTTTCCGCCTTGAGTATCAGCCAGGTCACCCATTGGCAGATGAAAAAGGCTATGTGCGTATGCCAAACGTTGATGTAGTCGGAGAAATGATCAACACCATTTCGGCTTCCCGCAGCTATCAGGCCAACGTTGAGGTACTGAATACAACTAAGTCGATGATGCTAAAAACATTAACGTTAGGTCAGTAACAGGAGCGGCTCATGGGAATTGCCAGTGCAATGAATGAACCAATGGATAACACCATCGTTGGGGAAATGGCACCGAACAGCAAGACAAAGAAGAAGAACAGCGAAGAGCTGAGTGATAACTTCATGAACTTGTTGATCACGCAAATGAAAAATCAGGACCCAACCAACCCGATGAAAAACAATGAGCTGACCGCCCATTTGGCGCAGATAAACACGGTTCAAGGGATTGAAAAGCTCAATACCACACTGGGCTCTATTGTTGGTCAGATTAATAGCAGCCAGTCTTTGCAGGCATCGGCTCTGATTGGACGGGGCGTTATGATCCCTGGGGATACCATTCTGGTGGGTTCCAGTGAGGAAGAGGGCGTCAGTACCACACCATTTGGTATTGAGTTGCAGAGGCCTGCGGATGATGTGAAAGTGACCATTACGGATAAACAAGGGGTTGTTGTACGCCAAATTGATATTGGTGCGCTGGAAGCGGGGGTCCATAACTTCACCTGGAATGGCACAAAAGAAGATAGCACTACGGCTGCGGATGGCGCTTATAAAATCACTATTGCAGCCAGCTATAAAGGCGAGCAGAGAGTGTTTCAGCCACTGGCGTTCGCTGTTGTGAATGGCGTTACCCATGGAGAGGACGGCGCTAAATTAGATTTAGGACTGGCCGGTACCGTCACGATGGATAAGGTGCGTCAGATTCTTTAACAAACGAGAGTTTTAACGGAGAAGTAATATGTCTTTTTCACAAGCAGTGAGTGGTTTGAATGCAGCGTCAGCTAATCTGGATGTTATAGGTAACAATATCGCTAATGCAGCGACATATGGTTTTAAATCCAGCACTGCTGCCTTTGCTGACATCTTTGCCGGTTCTCAGGTGGGGCTAGGGGTAAAAATGTCGGGTATTAATCAGAACTTTAAAGATGGTACGACGACTACCACCAATCGGCCCCTTGACCTCGCGATCACGGAAAATGGTTTCTTCCGTATGCAAGACAGTAATGGCGGGATCTACTATTCCCGTAACGGCCAGTTCAAAATGGACGAGAACCGTAACATTGTTAATATGCAAGGTATGAAACTGACTGGCTATCCGGCAGTGAGTATCAATGGGGGGACGCCACAGGTTCAAAAGGGCGCTAACCCGGTAGCGATTACTGTATCTCAGGATATGTTGGTGGCTAAAGCGACTACTGCGGTGACGATGCAAGTGAACCTCAATTCGATGCATAAAGTACCAACGGAAGCTTTCTCCCCAGACAAGCCAGACTCTTATAACTACCCTAACACGATCACTGTTTTCGACAGTCTGGGCAACCCGCATGGTGTCAGCGTTTTCTTTGTAAAAACCAATGATAACGAATGGCAAGTCTATGCGCGGGATGGGGATGTTGCCGGTGCTAAAGAAGCTTCACTCGGAACTTTGAAATTTGATGGTAACGGTAAAATCATTGGTGATAATAACCAGTTCACGTTTAACGTTCCTTCACTGAATGGTTCTTTGGCTTCGGATATTACGATTAATTTTAACAATAGCCGGCAACAAAAAATTAATGCTGACAGCGTAATCAAACCAACCCAGGACGGTTATACAGCCGGTCAGTTTACTGGCTACCGTATTGAGAACGATGGTCGTGTTATCGGTACCTATTCCAATCTGCAATCTCAGTTGCTTGGTCAGATTGTACTGACTAACTTTGCTAACCCGGAAGGGCTGGCTGCGCAGGGTAATAATGTGTGGTCAGAAACCGGTACTTCAGGCAGCCCGGTGGTGGGGACTGCTGACTCAGGTAATTTTGGTAAATTGTACAGTGGTACATTGGAATCATCCAACGTTGATATGAGTCAGGAACTGGTCAATATGATTGTGACTCAGCGCAACTATCAATCCAATGCTCAGACCATTAAAACTCAGGATCAGATCCTGCAAACGCTGGTCAGCCTGCGCTGATAGTTTCAGGATAGCATTATGGATCATGTCATCTATACCGCAATGGGCGGAGCTCGTCAGACCCTGGAACATCAGGCGGTGACGGCAAATAATCTGGCAAATGCATCAACGCCGGGTTTTAAGGCACAACTGGCTGCATTGCGAGCGGTTCCTGTTGAAGGGGCTGCCTATAACACCCGTACTTTGGTTGTGGCTTCAACACCGGGCTCTGACCATCGTCAGGGGCCGATGAACTATACTGCCCGTCCGCTTGATGTGGCTATTGGGCAGGGGGGCTATCTGGCTGTTCAGCTTGAAGATGGCTCTGAGGCTTATACCCGTAACGGCAATATTCAAATTTCATCGGAAGGTCAGTTAACCATTCAGGGTAACCTGCTGGTGGGTGATAACGGCCCGATAGAGGTTCCACCACAGACTGAATTAACACTGGCGGCTGATGGTTCTATCTCTGGGTTGGTTGCCGGTGATCCTCCCACTCAGCTAGGGCTGCTTGGCAGAGTGAAAATGGTGAAACCTGAAGAGCGTCAGCTGATCCGTGGCGACGATGGCCTTTTCCACATGACTGAACAGGCACAAGAGTTACAGGGTGATGTCTTGCCTGCCAGCGATGAGGTGAAATTAATGCCTGGTGTGCTTGAAGGAAGTAACGTCAACCCAGTGGAAAGCATGGTAAGTATGATTACCAATGCTCGTCGCTTTGAAATGCAGATGAAAGTTATCCATAGCTCAGATGAAAATGCACAACGTGCCAATCAGCTCTTATCAATGAGTTGATTTAGATACAGAGGGATAAAACTGATGATCCGATCATTGTGGATTGCTAAAACTGGGCTGGATGCCCAGCAAACTAATATGGATGTGATTGCCAATAACCTGGCGAACGTCAGCACTAATGGTTTTAAACGTCAGCGCGCTGTTTTTGAAGATCTGCTTTATCAGAACATTCGCCAACCGGGGGCTATGTCATCGGAACAAACCCGTTTACCTTCTGGTTTACAGATAGGTACTGGGGTTCGTCCAGTATCGACAGAACGTCTGCACAGCCAGGGGAATTTATCCCAGACCAATAACAGCAGACATGTTGCGATTAAAGGGCAGGGATTCTTTCAGGTTCAGTTACCCGATGGCACCACGGCTTACACTCGTGATGGCTCATTTCAGATAGATCAGAATGGACAACTGACAACTGTTGGTGGTTTTCAAATTTCTCCGGCAATCGTAATCCCTGATAACGCCACAGAAATGGGCATTAGCCGTGATGGTTTGGTCAGTGTAAAAGTGCAGGGCCAATCTGCTCCTCAGCAGGTTGGGCAACTTACCCTGACAACCTTTATCAATGACAGCGGGTTGGAAAGTATCGGTGAAAACCTTTATCTGGAGACAAATAGCTCTGGGGTGCCGGCTGAAAACACGCCGGGAATCAATGGCGCCGGGTTGCTCTATCAGGGATATGTGGAAACATCTAACGTCAATGTAGCTGAAGAATTGGTCAACATGATCCAGACGCAGCGGGCTTATGACATAAACAGTAAGGCTGTGTCGACTTCTGATCAGATGCTGCAAAAACTGACTCAGTTATAACCTAATCATCAATCAAAATTACGGGGGAACGCTGTTTCCCCGTTATTCAGAGATAAATTAAGAGTATCGAAGATGGATACAATGGCTGTTGCCGAGATCAGCACTGTTTGTCAGTCCCGCAATTTACGGAAAAATGCGGCAAACAAATGGCGTTGCAGTATAGCACTGGCGGTATTGTCACTCACGGGCTGTGCCTATATCCCGCAAAAACCTCTGATTGCGGGAGCCACAACCGCGGCACCTTCCGCGGCAACCGCGCCAGTACCGAATGGTGCCATTTTTCAGGTAGTGCAGCCTGTTTATTATGGTTATCAGCCGTTATTTGAAGATCGCCGCCCACGAAATATTGGCGATACCCTGACGATTACCTTGCAGGAAAATGTCAGCGCCAGTAAAAGCTCTTCTGCCAATGCCAGCCGTAACGGGAAAACGACTTTTTCCGCCGCATTGACTCCCCGTTTCCTGAAAGGGTTAATGGGTGGAGATAAAACCGATCTGGATATGGAAGGTGAGAATACTTTCGGCGGAAAAGGGGGCGCTAATGCCAACAACACATTCAGAGGGACGATTACCGTGACGGTTGATCAGTTACTGGCAAACGGCAACTTACATGTTGTTGGTGAAAAGCAGATTGCCATCAATCAGGGAACGGAGTTTATCCGTTTCTCCGGGGTGATTAACCCCCGGACTATCAATGCCAATAATACCGTCAGCTCTAACCAGGTCGCTGATGCCCGCATTGAATATGTGGGGAATGGTTATATCAATGAAGCGCAGAACATGGGCTGGTTACAGCGTTTCTTCTTGAATGTCTCACCGTTTTAAAAGGGGATGGTTATGATAAAACAATTTGCTGTCAGCCTTCTTCTTGTATTGCTGACGCTGATGACAACTCCAGCATCGGCGGAACGTATCCGTGATCTGACGACGGTTCAAGGGGTGCGTGAAAATGCGTTGATTGGTTATGGATTGGTCGTTGGATTGGATGGGACCGGTGACCAGACCACCCAGACGCCATTTACCACCCAGAGTTTAAGCAATATGTTATCCCAGTTGGGGATTACGGTTCCTCCGGGAACCAATATGCAGTTGAAAAACGTAGCGGCTGTGATGGTAACGGCAAAATTGCCGCCATTTGGCCGTACCGGACAGAATATTGATGTGGTGGTTTCTTCTCTGGGCAATGCCAAAAGCTTACGTGGCGGTACTTTGCTGATGACACCACTAAAAGGCATTGATAATCAGATATACGCTCTGGCTCAGGGCAATATTCTGGTTGGTGGCGCGGGTGCCAGTTCTGGTGGCAGCAGTGTTAAAGTGAATCAGCTGGCGGGGGGACGGATTAGTAACGGAGCAGTTATTGAGCGTGAATTGCCGACACAGTTTGGTGAGAGTGGCATACTTAATCTTCAGTTAAATAACGAAGATTTTTCCCTGGCACAGCAAATCAGCGACGTGATCAATCGTATGCGCGGAGCGGGGACAGCAACGCCATTGGATGCCCGCACCGTGCAATTAAGTATGCCGAAGGATAAGAGCGAGCAGGTTAAATTCCTTTCTCATGTGCAGAACCTGACTATCCGTGTTGATGTGGGTGACGCCAAAGTGATTATTAACTCCCGCACCGGCTCGGTGGTGATGAATCGTAACGTTATGCTGGATAGTTGTGCCGTTGCTCAGGGAAATCTTTCTGTCACTGTTGATAATCAGGTTGTTGTTAATCAGCCAAATACCCCATTTGCAGGTGGAGCGACCGTTGTCACCCGTAATCCCAGTGTGGCTGTCCGTGAACAGGGTGGTGCGTTGCAGAAGGTTAACGCTAGCGCGAGTTTGAATAGTGTTGTTCAAGCGCTGAATGCATTGGGGGCTACACCTAATGATTTGATGTCAATCTTACAGGCTATGGAAAGTGCGGGTTGTCTGCGGGCGAAACTGGAGATCATCTGATGAGTGATTTTTCAATTCTGTCCGGTGCTGCTTATGACGTACAGTCGGTTAATGCGCTGAAATCCAGTCTGGCAAAAGATCCACAACAAGGGCTACGACAAGTAGCCCAACAAGTGGAAGGTATCTTTGTTGAGATGATGCTGAAAAGTATGCGTTCGGCTCTGCCTAAAGATGGCATGCTAAACAGTGAACAGACACGCCTTTATACTTCGATGTACGATCAGCAAATTGCTCAGAATATGTCGCAGAAGGGGCTGGGTTTTGCTGATATGATGCTAAAGCAGCTTTCTAACGCCAATATCGCGCCGAGTGAAATGGCTGGGAAAGTGCCCATGACACTGGATAACGAAATTTTGCAAACATTGCCAAGACAGGCGCTTGAGCAATTTATCCGCCGGACGGTGCCGAAACCTGCGGCTGCACCTAAGCCACTCCCCCTGAACAGTACCAACTTTGTTTCTACGCTCTCTGTTCCCGCGCAAATCGCTAGCCAACGCAGTGGTATTCCTCATTTGCTGATTATCGCTCAGGCCGCGCTGGAGTCTGGTTGGGGGCAAAGAGAAATCATGACTGCCGATGGTAAGCCAAGCCATAATCTGTTTGGTATTAAAGCGGGTAAAAGCTGGAAAGGGCCGGTAACCAATATCCTGACCACCGAATATATTAACGGCGAACCACAAAAAATGAAGGATAACTTCCGTGTTTATGGTTCTTACGTGGAAGCGATTACAGATTACGTCAAGTTACTGACAGAAAGCCCCCGTTACGCCAGCGTTGCCAGTTCGGTTACGCCGGAGCAGGGGGCTTATTCTCTGCAACAGGCGGGTTATGCAACCGATCCCGGCTATGCGAAAAAACTGGTCTCTGTTATTCAACAGCTGAAAGGCGCTGGAGAGCAGGCGGTAAAAGCGTATACCCACGATTTGAGTGAACTGTTCTGATCCACATTTTGCTCAAGTTTTATTGCGGTTAGCCGATAAATTATAACAGTTCAGACGCTGTTTTTACCTATCTGAAGGGTTGTTTGCCGCCACCAGCGGAGATATAACGAAAACGCAAAAGGATCTATTTATGTCCAACAGTCTTATTAACACCGCGATGAGTGGCCTTCAGGCGGCTCAGATTGCTCTGGGAACAGTGAGTAATAACCTCACAAAATCCCGTGTTTCCGGTTATAACCGGCAATCAACAGTGATAAATCAAAATGGTGGTACGATGACATCCATTGGCTTTATGGGAAATGGTGTTACTGTTACCAGTATTAACCGTCAATATAATGAATTCATTAATAATCAGCTTTCTGCTGCTCAGGAAAAACAAAGTGGATTGATCGCTTATTCTCAGCAAATTTCCAAGATTGATAATTTGCTGGCAGATAAGGCGAATAATCTTTCAAACACCATTGATGACTTTTTTACCAGTTTACGCAATGTTATCAGTAATGCTGAAGACGATGCAGCTAGAACGACAACCATTGGTACGGCGAAGGGGCTGGTAAACCAGTTGAAAAGTGCAGATACCTTCCTGCGTAATATGGAAAATAATATCAATAAGGGGATCACTAGCACTGTTGATTCCATCAATGACGTTGCCCAGCAAATTGCCAAACTGAATGGTGAAATTACCCGAATGAAGGGAGGTAGTAGTGCTGAACCAAATGCATTACTGGATCAGCGGGATGAATTGGTCAATGATCTGAATAAGCTGGTCGGCGTGAGTGTTACTCAGCAAGATGGTGATTCTTATAATGTGACTTTTGCGGGTGGGTTGACACTGGTTCAGGGAACAACAGCATATAAGGTAGATGCTGTTTCATCTAATACAAATAGTAGCCGTATCACGTTGGGTTATGAGCGTGGTTTTGGTGACGTTGTTGAAATTAATGAAAAATTCATTAATCAAGGTAAATTGGGTGGCATATTCCGGGCACGTAGTGAAGTCCTGGATAATTCCCGTAATCAACTAAACCAATTAGCATTGGTATTAGGCGATCAATTTAATCAGGTTCATCGTTCTGGTTTTGATTTGAAAGGTGAACCGGGTAAAGATTTCTTCACCTTTAATAACCCGGATGTTATTTCCAACAGCAAAAATAAAGGTTCTGCCGATTTCAAAGTGGAATATTCAAATACTTCAGAGGTAAAAGCCAGTGATTATCACATTAGCTATGATGGCGCTAATTGGAAAATCCAACGAGCCTCTGATAAGGTGGATATTTCTGCCAAAGTGACGGGTAATACACTGGAATTTGATGGACTAAAAGTTGAGATTAATTCAACGAACGCAATAGAGAATGACCAATATACCTTAAGAGCTGTCAGCGGTGCTATTGGCGGCATGGAAGTTAATGTTGATGCGTCTCAATTTGCTGCCGCCGGCACTAAAGACTCCGGGCCAAGTGATAACGTCAATGTAAAAAAACTCGCTGAATTGCAAAGCAAAAAATTGGTCGATGGTAAAGCCTCATTTTCCGGTGCTTATGCTTCTATGGTCAGTACTATTGGTAACCAGACCAGCACTGCCAATGTTGATTTAGAAACTCAGAACAATATTACTAAGCAGCTTTATGAAGAACAGCAATCTGTTTCTGGTGTCAACATAGATGAAGAGTACGGTGCGTTGCAGAGTTTGCAGCAATATTATCTGGCTAACGCACAAGTGATCCAGACAGCTACAACACTGTTTAATGCCATTTTAGATCTCCGTCGCTGATAAACGTGGATTAAAAATAGTCTGAGGATACCCGGATATCCTCCTGGGCGTTTAGCTGAATACTTGAAAGGAAAGATATCATGCGTGTAAGTACCAATATATTGTATGAACAGAAAATGATTGGTATCACTTTGGCCCAGTCAAAATGGATGCAGCAGGGAGCGCAATTATCCAGTGGTCAAAGAGTGATAAATCCATCTGATGATCCTATGGCGGCATCTCAAGGGATCATGGTTGCTCAGGCCGAATCTCAGAATCAGCAATATATGACCGCCCGTTCATTTGCCAAGAACGCGATTTCTATGCAATTAAGCGTCGTATCCAAAGCCGTTGGTGTCGTACAAAATGTGCATGAAAGCCTTGTCGCCACAGTAAACGGTATCTTGAGTGATGAAGACCGCAACTCACTGGCTATTCAATTGGAAGGTTTTAAAGAACAGCTGGTTAATCTGGGTAATTCGACTGATGGTAATGGCCGCTATATTTTTTCCGGCTATAAAACGGATGTGAAACCTTTTGATGAGAGTAAAAGTGGTGTCGTCAGTTACAACGGTGGCTATGAGGAAGTGACTCAAAAAGTGGATAGCAACCGTTCTATGATTATCGGGCATACTGGGGAACAAGTATTTCTTTCTTCTACCAGTAACCCGGTAAAAGAGCCGGATGGTAGCCCTAGTGAATCTGATATATTCAAAACCATAAACCTGGCGATTCAGTCATTGAGAACGCCACTTCAGGGGACAGATCAAGAAACCCGTGATGATGCATTAGAATTGCTGAATAAGGCAAGCCGTGGTGCCCGTAATGCGTTGAATAATATCTCTTCTGTGGAATCAGTATTGGGTTTACAACTGAGAGAAATTGGAGAACTAGACAGCTTGGGCGCAGAACGTAGCCTGGCAAATAAAAGCCGTTTGAGTGAGCTGCTCGATGTGGAATGGAACTCGACGATTTCTAATTATTATCAGCAACAAGCTACACTTCAGGCATCATATAAGACATTTACAGATATGAAAGGCATGTCGTTGTTTGAGATATTTCGTTAATTCTATTTTTCTGCTAATTAATCGCTGGGTTAGGCCAGCGATTCTTTTCCATTACGTATCCCAGATAATTAATTATTATATAAATGTTCATTTTTATACTGATAAGCTTGAGCTGTTGCTTATTGGTTTTTACTGAGATTGATAATTACAGCTTTGTAGAAGTAAATGGTGTTATGTGGTTAATTCTAATCCATTAAATTTCTTATCGTTATTTGTTATATCCCACAAAAAATCCTCATTTTGACCAGAATAAAATTTCGTTATTCAAAGAAAATAAGTGCTTTCTTTCTTCCCTTTTCTATTCTCCCATTCGTAGGGTATTAACCAAACCGATAGCAGATGGATAATCTTAG